>SYAA01000160.1 GCA_005789055.1 Actinomycetota bacterium | reverse complement strand
TTGAGGCGGGAAGGAGACCACCCGCTCACGCAGATCCACCCGGGCTCGGATCCGATCGATGAACGGGATCAGCAGGGTGAGTTGGCCGGACACCGTCTTGCTGTAGCGGCCGAGTCGCTCGATCACCGCCGCCTCAGCCTGTGGGATCAGCGCGACCGACTTACCGACCACGATGACGGCAAAAATCACCAGCACCGAAAACAACACCAGACCGGTTACTGCGCCGTCCATACCGACTCCTCGTTCCCCCGGCTTGCCCGGGCTTGTACTGGCTTGGTCAGGCTGGGTCAGGCTTGGTCAAGTAGTCAGCGGTTCTGCCAGACCACCGCGGTGGCACCGTCGATCTGCATGACCGTCACCTGTTCACCGGGCTGATACACGTCGGCGTCGTTGTAGGCCCGGGCCGTCCAGACTTCCCCGTCCAGCTTGACTTGACCGCGGTGACGACTGACCGGCTCAAGCACGAGCGCATGCTTGCCTTCCAGCGCCTTCGCCGGCTCGGGCAACCCCGAACCGCCGACGAACCGACGTCGCAGCACCGGACGCACCACCAGAAGTAGTAGTACCGAGACGACCAGGAACACCGCGCCGTCAGCCCACAGCGGAAACCCCAGCAGCCAACTGGCGCCGGCCGCGACCAATGCCCCGCCCGAAAGCATCAGCAGTGACAGGTCACCGGTGAGCGCCTCGGCACCGGCGAGCGCCAGTGCGGCAACGAGCCAGACCAACGCCTCCGACATAACGCCACGATACGCGCTTTTCGGTGGCCGCATGGGGTGCCGACCGGACCGGCTCGGAGCCACTACACTCACGAGGATTATGTGGTGCCCGAGTGTCTCGCTGTCGGTGTGGACCAATGCCTGGCTGGCTGGCCACGCGGCACCCGATGACGTCCTTGATGCGCTAAACGCCTGGGCGCCACTGCATTCGGTCGCCGCCTACGATGCGGTCGCGGCCGGACGAACCGGATTGCCTTGGCCCGATGTGGACCCCGCCGGTGCGATGTCCCTGCTGCAGACGGTGCGCACCGCGGCCGGCCGAAATCCCGGGAGGCTGCCCGGGGCACCGCAGGTGATCGATGTCGCGTTTCCGGTGCCGGGTGACGTCCGGGGCCTGCCCGCCGGCACCCAATTCCAGCGTGACGCTCTCGATGCCGGCGAGGCAGTCCTGATCCGGGTGCCGGCCGGCGAGGCCATCGGCGTAGTCCCGGTGTTTGAGTGCGGTGACGAGGACGAGTCGGACATCCCAGAGATCCCCGTGCTGTCCTGGTCGGTCTACTCGTTGCCCGGCATCGCGGTGCCGGAGCAACTCGACCTCGGCGAAGCCGAGTACGCGCTGCGATCGTCAGTCCGGTCGGCCACCGAAGCGCTGGTCGGCCTGCAACCCGCACCCGGCGGTGGGAATCCGCGCGTCCTCGTCGAGGAACTCCTGCAAGCCGGTGGCCTGCACCGGGCACCGGATCACGCACCGGACCGGGCGTTGCGGGTACTGGCCACCGCAGCCCACGTCGACGCCATCATCGCCGTCAGCGGCGGCCCCGCGCAGATCGCCATGCAGAGCGCCTCCGATGAACGGGCCGCCAACGACGCGATGCGCCCGCTGGCCATGATCGTGCGCACGGCAAGGGCGGCGGCTGTCAGCGCGATTCTGCAGTCGGCCTGGCACTAGCACCGGCAGCCTTCGCGCTCGCCTCACAATCAGCGGTGCAGAAACGGCCGTTCACACTCGACCCGTATCCGGGAACGGGCTGGCGCCCAACAACTCTCGCGGGTTCGCGTCCTTCCCGCTTCTCGTCGAGCAGATCGAGCACCAGCCGCGCGTAACGAGGCTGGGCATTGGGTGTCGTCGCTCTGGCCATGGCGATTCCGAGTGTCCGGGCCTGCTCGGCAAGTTCGCTGTCGAGATCCCAGATCACCTCAATGTGATCGGCGACAAATCCGATGGGACAGACGATGACCGCTTTGGTTCCCGAATCCGCCAGCGCAGAGAGGTGATCGGCGACATCGGGTTCCAGCCAGGGAACCTGCGGCGGTCCGGAACGGGACTGCCACACCTGGTCGAAATCGGTGTAGCCGGCCGCCGCCGCCACCAGAGCCGACGAGTAGCCGACCTGTCGCGGATACAGCCCGGGCCCACAGCGATCGACCGCCCGTATCGGGATGGAGTGCGCGGTAAACACCAACCGCGCCTGGTCGCGCAGTTCCGCAGGCAGTGTCGCGGCAGCCTGGGCGATCCCGTCACCAAACATCTCCACCAGAAGGGGGTGATCGAAGTACTGCCGCAGCTTCACCAATTCCGGCGCGCCGGGGCCGACGGACTCCCGGGCTCGGGCGATGTCCTCCTGGTACTGGGTGCACCCCGAATAGCCACCCCAGGCCGAGGTGCTGAAGACCGCGACGCGCGAAACGCCGTCGGCTGCCATCGCCGCGACGGTGTCCTCGATGAACGGATCGGAGTTGCGGTTGCCGAAGTACACCGGCAGATCCTCACCACGGCCCGCGAGTTGAGCGCGAATTTCTTCGATCAGCGCGCGGTTGATCCCGTTGATCGGCGACACACCGCCGAAGTGCAGGTAGTGCTCCGCGACGCTGGCCAGGCGCTCCGGTGGAATACCCCGGCCCCGGGTCACCTGCTCCAGGAACGGCATGACCTGCTCGGGGCCCTCGGGCCCACCGAAGGACAGCAGCAACAGTGCGTCGAAGCGCTCCGCCATCGCAGAAACTGGGGCCATCACAGCAACTGGGTGCTGGCGCCGCCGTCGGCGTAGATGATCGTTCCGGTGGTGGCGGGCAGCCAGTCGGAGAGCAGAGCGCAGACGGTTTTCGCGACGGGGGTGGGATCCTTCATGTCCCAGCCCAGCGGGGAGCGCTGGTCCCAGCCCTCCTCGAGCATTTTCATCTCGTCCTTGAACTCATCGCCCAGCGCACCGCCCATGATCGCGCTCATGGCCAGCGTCCGGATCGGCCCGGCCGCAACAAGATTGGACCGTACGCCGACTTTTCCGGCTTCCCTCGCCACGAACCGGTTGATCGACTCGAGCGCACTCTTGGCCACCGTCATCCAGTTATACGCGGGCATCGCCCGGGTCGGGTCGAAGTCCATGCCCACGATGCCGCCGCCGGGATTCATGATCGGCAGCACCGCCTTGGCCAGCGATGCGTAGGAATAAGCCGAGACGTGGATGCCCCTGGCGACGTCCTCATACGGGGCGTCGAAAAACGGGTTGATGCCCATTCCACTGGGTGGCATGTTCCCGATCGAGTGCACCACGCCGTCGAGTTTGTTGCCGACGCCGATGACCTCCGTGATCCGGTCGGCGAGGCTAGCCAGGTGGTCGTCGTTCTGAACGTTGAGTTCCAACAGTGGCGCCGGTTGCGGTAGCCGGTCCATGATGCGCCTGATCAGCTTCAACCGGTCGAAGCCGGTGCAGACGATCTCTGCACCCGCCTCCTGGGCCACCCGCGCAATGTGGAACGCGATGGATGAGTCGGTGATGATGCCCGTCACGAGGACACGCTTACCTTCAAGAATCCCTGTCATGTCAGTCCCTATCTCCCTTGCGGCCGTCAGTGGCCCATGCCCATACCGCCGTCGACCGGGATCACCGCACCGGAGACGTAACTGGCGTCTTCGGAAGCCAGGAAGCTGACCACACCGGCGACCTCCTCGGCGGTGCCGATCCGCTTCGCCGGGATGAACTCCAAGGCGCCCTCGGCAACTCGTTCATCCATCGCGCGAGTCATGTCGGTGTCGATGAGGCCCGGCGCCACCCCATTTGCGGTCACTCCGGCCTTGGACAGTTCCCGGGAGATCGACCGGGCCATCCCGATCAGGCCGGCCTTCGAGGCCGCATAGTTGGCCTGATTGCCGATACCCCAGGTGGCCGAGACCGAACCCACGAAGATCATCCGTCCAAACCGCTTGCGCTGCATGCTGCGCGATGCCCGCTGGGCAACCCGGAACGCTCCGGTGAGATTCGCGTCGATGACCTTTGAGAACCTCTCCTCGGTCATCCGGATCAGGAACGCATCCGCGGTGACGCCGGCGTTGGACACCAGGACCTCGACCGGGCCCTGGTGCTCCTCGACCGCCGTGAAGGCGCGATCGACGGCATCGTTGTCAGTGACGTCGCACTCCACCCCGAACAGTCCGTCCGGCGCACCCGAGCCGCGGTGGGTGATGGCGACCTTGTGTCCATCGGCGGCCAGCCGACGGGCGATCGCCAGCCCGATCCCCCGGTTGCCACCGGTAACCAGGACCGAACGTGCGACGAATTCGGGCCGGGGGCCCGCGGTCTCGCTCATAGGGGCCAACTTATCGCCTCTCCCGCACAGCCCGAAATTAGGCTCGCGGGCCTGATCGGAGGGAAATCAGCCGGGCAGGCGGCGATTGAGTAGCAGCGCCGCCAGTGCCGACAGCGCCAACAGCAGCGCACCGAGTCGCAGCCAGCCGACACTCGCGTCGCCCTTGATCGTCTCGTAGCCGATCTGGTCCTGCAGTGACGTGAACACCTCTTTGAGCTGTTCAAGAGTGGAGGCGCTGTAGGCGTTGCCGTCCGAGAGTTCGGCGATCTTCTCCAGCGTCTCGTCATCGACCGGCACCGGCTGGCGCTGGTCGTTGATCTCGACATAGCCGTACGGGGTGCCGAAGGTCACCGTGGAGATCGGTACGCCCTGGTCTTTGGCGGTACGGGCGGCCGTGAAGGCGCCTTTGGGGTTGTCCGGGTTGGACGGCACCGTCTCCTTGCCGTCCGACATCAGCACGATGCGGGCCGGCGGCGGACCGTCTTCGCCGCCACCGATGACTGCGCCGACGGTGGCGATCGCCTGCAGGGCGGTGAAGATCGCCTCGCCGGTGGCGGTGCGGTCGGCCAACTGCAGTTTGTCGATGGCAATTTTGGTGGCCTCGCGGTTTGTGGTGGGCGAGACCAGTACCGTCGCGGTGCCGGCGTAGGCGATCAGACCCAGATTGATACCGGGGGTCAATTGGTCGGCGAACTGCTTCGCGGCGACCTGCGCCGCGGCGAGCCGGCTCGGCTCGATGTCGGTGGCCCGCATCGACTGTGAGACGTCAATCGCGAGCATCACCACCGCACGGTTGCGCGGGATACGCACGTCATTCTGCGGACCCGCCATGGCGATCGTCAGCAGCACCATAGAGCCGATCAGCAGCATTGCCGACAGATGCCGCCAGCGGTTGGGGCGCTGGGGGGCGACGCTCTCCAGCAGCTCCATATTGGCGAACCGCAGGATCCGCTTCTGCCTGGCTCGTTGGGTGATGACGTAGAGCGCGACCAGTCCGGCGACGAACAGCAGGAACAGAAAAAACCAGGGGTGGGCGAAGTTCGTCAGCGACATCGGCCCCAGCAAGGGAAACGTCACAGCGGGCCCCCATACGGAGGGCGGATGGCATCGCTCACTGGCTGCCTGCCAGCGCGCCGCGGCGCCGTGAGGCGACGAATCTCACGATGTCGGCAATCCAGTCGCGGTCGGTACGGAGCGTCATCAGTGGAGCACCTCCGCGACGCAGCGTCCGAGCCACCTCCGCACGATGCGCGGCCGCGGCGCGGGCAAAGTCATCGCGCAGCTGAGCATCGATGGTGAACTCCCGGGTGATACCGGATTCGGTGTCCTGCAGGATCACGTCGCCGACGTCGGGCAGTTCCACGTCGCGCGGGTCGAGCACTTCGACGCCGAGCACCTCGTGCCGGGCTGCGATCGCGCGCAGCGGACGCATCCAGGTGATCGGGCCAAGGAAGTCGCTGATGATCACGGCCATGCCGCGGCGACGTTCCGGCCGGCGCAGCGCATCGATGGCGGCGGACAGGTCCCCACGGACGCCCAGGGGGGCGCGCGGCGACGTGGCGATGGCCCGGAGCAATGTCTGCTCATGTTGACGGCCGGACCGAGCCGGAACCCGAATGACGTTCTCGCCGTTGGCGATCACCGCCCCGATCCGGTTGCCGCCGCCACTGTTGAGGTAGGTGATCGCCGCGGCTGCCGCAACGGCGAGGTCGCGTTTTTCACAACCGGTGGTGCCGAAGTCGAGGCTGGCGGACATATCCACCACGATCCATGTCTCCAGCTCTCGGTCGGCGATCATCTGCCGGACGTGCGGGTGGGTGGTTCGGGCGGTCACCGACCAGTCCATCCGCCGGACGTCATCGCCAGGCTGGTAGAGGCGCGACTCGCCCGGCTCGGAACCCGGCCCCGGGATCAAGCCGAGGTGGTTGCCCTGCAGCACCCCGTCGAGTTTGCGTTTGACGGTGAGCTCCAGCGTTCGCAGCGCCGCCGAGAGCTTCGCGTCACCGATCTCACCGCGCTGAAAGGAGGGCGGGTGGACCGACTTCGGCTGACCAGCCGCGTCAACGGCTGGAGCGGACTCGCTCACCGACCGCCGGCGCCCGCCGGCGCGGGTGCCACCGGCGGTACGGGCGGTCCCTGCTGCGGAATGGCGTTCACCTGGGGCAGTCCGACGGTCTGCAGGATCCGGTTGATCACGGTCTCAGCCTTGACGTCGTCCGCCAGCGCGTCGTAGGTCAGGACCAGACGGTGCCGCAACACATCGGGAATCACCTCGATGACGTCCTGCGGGACCACGTAGTCCCGCCCGCGCACCAGTGCCAGCGCACGGGACGCGGCAATGATGCCCAGTGATGCGCGCGGCGAGGCACCGAACGCAATCCAGGACTTGACGTCGGGCATCCCGAACTGCTCGGGGCGGCGGGTGGCTGTCACGACCCGCACGACGTAGTCGACCAGTGCGTGGTGCACGAAGTTGTTGGCCGCGACGTCCTGCAGGCGCTGCAGGTCACCGGTATCGAGGATCGCTTTCGGTTCGGGCGGGTTGACGCCCATCCGGTAAATGATCTCGCGCTCTTCCTCCGGGGACGGGTAGTCCACGTTGATCTTGAACAGGAATCGGTCGCGTTGGGCCTCCGGAAGCGGGTAGACGCCCTCGTTCTCGATGGGGTTCTGGGTGGCCATCACCAGAAACGGCTTGGGCAGCGGGTAGTCGCGGCCGCCGATCGAGATCTTGCGCTCGGCCATCACCTCAAGGAGGGCGGACTGCACCTTGGCCGGTGCCCGGTTGATCTCGTCGGCGAGCAGGAAGTTGCACATCACCGGACCGAACTCGATGTCGAATTCCTCGCGGCCCTGCCGGTAGATGCGGGTTCCGATGATGTCGGTGGGCACCAGGTCCGGGGTGAACTGAATACGGGCGAAGGTGCCGCCCACCACCTTCGCGAAGGTCTCCACGGCCAGGGTTTTGGCCACCCCGGGCACGCCCTCGAGCAGCACGTGGCCTTTGGCGAGCAGGCCCACTAGGATCCGCTCGACGAGTTGGTCCTGGCCGACGATGATCCGCTTGACCTCGAAGATCGCTCTCTCCAGGGTCTGCACCTCGCTGGCCAGGCCGTTACCGACCGCCGATGACGCGGTCGATCCGCTCGGGCCGGCGTACCCGCCGGCGCTCACGGGCGAGGAACCTGGTGACGTCATGGACTTCCTCCACAGCTGTTGGTTGGTGCGAACCGGCTGACTGGGCCGGGTGACCACATTCGTCGGGGCGGCATCGCCCCG
>SYAA01000159.1 GCA_005789055.1 Actinomycetota bacterium | reverse complement strand
GGCGCAGGCCTGGATCCCGACGAAGGAGGAAACGTGCGCGGCGAGACTTCGAGGTATGTCGTAGCAATCGGCTCAGCAGCACTGTTGGTAGCCGGAATCGCCGGATGCAGCCAACCGGCCCCGGGCGGCGACTCGGCGAAGGACACCTCTGCCGAGGCTGCCGCCCCGGCGCCCGACCTCAACATCGCCGCGCAGGTTCAGATCGATGAGAACGGTGCCGAGGTCAAAGCCGAAGGAGTCGTCGCCCCGGTCGATCCGGCTGGCGACGGCACCGCCACCTGTGAGCCGGTGACCATCGCGATGGCCGGTGCGCTCAACGGCCCGGACGCCGCGCTGGGCATCAACATCAAGAACGGTGTGCAGTTGGCTCTCGACAAGCACAATGCCGCCAACCCCGGTTGTCAGATCACGTTGAAGTCCTTTGACACCGAAGGTGATCCGCAGAAGGCCACCGCCATCGCGCCCCAGATCGTCGACGATGCGTCGATCATCGGACTGGTGGGGCCGGCGTTCTCCGGTGAGACCAAGGCCACCGGTGGGGTGTTCGACCAGGCGGGCCTGGTCGCCGCGACCGCGTCGGCGACTAACGTGACGCTGTCGGAGCAGGGGTGGAAGACCTTCCTGCGCGGTCTGGCCAATGACGGGGTTCAGGGCCCATCAGTCGCCAACTACATGAAGAACACTCTCGGCGACAAGAAGGTCTGCGTCGTCGATGACAGCACCGACTATGGGACAGGTCTGGCCAAGGCGGTGCGCGACACTCTTGGTCCGGTCGCCGCCGAGGCATGCAATATCTCGGTCAAGAAGGGCGATAAGGACTTCTCCGCCGCCGTAACGCAGGTGAAGGGACAATCACCCGACTCGGTGTTCTACAGCGGTTACTACGCCGAGGCGGCCCCGTTCGTGCAGCAGTTGCGCGACGCGGGCTTCGCCGGCAGGTTCGTCAGCGCCGACGGCACCAAGGACGAGGAATTCGTCAAGCAGGCAGGACAGTCCGCGAAGGACGCCGTGCTGTCCTGCCCGTGCGGACCTGCCTCGCCGGAGTTCGCTGCCGAGTACACCGCCAAGTTCAACCAGGCTCCCGGCACCTACAGCACCGAGGGCTATGACCTGGGCACCATCCTGGCAAGGGGCATCGACTCCGGAGCCGTCACCAGGGAAGCGCTGTTGAACTTCGCCAGGGCCTACGAAGGACAGGGAGTGGCGCGCAAGTACCAGTGGACCGACACCGGTGAACTCACCACGACCCTGATCTGGATCTACCAGGTTCAGTAGCCACACCGGATGATCCAGGAGTGTCTCGGGCAGTACGCGTGCCTAGCCGGCGACATCGGTTTCAACGTCGACAATCTGCGAGCGGGCTTCTGGCAGTTGACGATCGACGGATTGGCCTGGGGCGCTATCTATGCGCTCGTCGCGGTGGGCTACACCCTGGTGTTCGGGGTGTTGCGGCTGATCAACTTTGCGCACTCCGAAATCTTCATGCTGGGCATGTTCGGAGCGTACTTCTGCTTCGAGATGATTCTGGGCTTCACTCCTAGCGGGAACGCCTACAACCGCGGAGTGTGGCTGACCGTGCTCTATGTGGGTATAGCCATGCTCTTTGCCATGGCGGTATCCGGTTCTGCTGCAGTCGGATTGGAGTTCGTCGCGTATAGGCCGCTGCGACGCCGCAACGCCCGGCCATTGACCTTTCTGATCACCGCCATCGGAATGTCATTCGTACTGCAGGAGTTCGTTCATTTCGTGCTCCCGAAGATCCTCACGGGTTACGGCGGGAGCAATGCCCAGCAGCCGATCATCCTGGTTCAGCCCCGAACCCAGTTTGAGATCTTCGGGGCCTCCGTCACCAACGTCACATTGGTGATCATCATCGCCGCCCTGGTGCTGGCCCGGCTGACCTATCTGTTCGTGCACCACACCAAGTTCGGCCGCGGGATCCGTGCGGTCGCCCAGGATCCCACCACCGCCACTCTGATGGGGGTCTCGCGCGAGCGGATCATCGTCACGACGTTCCTCATCGGCGGCATGCTGGCCGGTGCCGCCGCGGTGCTCTACATGCTGCGGGTACCGCAGGGCGTCATCTACTCCGGCGGCTTCCTCCTAGGCATCAAGGCTTTCTCGGCGGCGGTCCTCGGTGGCATCGGCAACCTGCGCGGCGCCCTGCTCGGCGGACTGCTGCTGGGCATCATGGAGAACTACGGCCAGGCGTTGTTCGGAACCCAGTGGCGCGATGTGGTCGCCTTCGTTCTGCTGGTGCTGGTCCTGCTGATCAAGCCCACCGGGATCCTCGGCGAGAGTCTCGGCAAGGCCCGCGCATGAGTACGTGGATGGCGCCCGGTGACTCGCTACGCGAGTGGTGGTCTCAGTTGAGCCGGGTCCAGAAATGGGGATTCGGGGCCCTCGGATTCGGTGCGCTTGCCCTACTGCCGCTCTACACCCCGGCCTTCCTCGACACACCCGGCATCAGCTTCGGCGGAGTGATGGCCCAGTTCGCGATGGTGGCGATCATCGCAATCGGACTCAACGT
This sequence comes from Actinomycetota bacterium, assembly GCA_005789055.1. Classification (GTDB taxonomy): domain Bacteria; phylum Actinomycetota; class Actinomycetes; order Mycobacteriales; family Mycobacteriaceae; genus Mycobacterium. The sequence continues at coordinate 1,068 of SYAA01000159.1, read as the reverse complement.
CGTGGTCGGGCAGGCCGGACTGCTCGACCTGGGCTATGTCGGTTTCTATGCCGTCGGCGCCTACACCGTCGCGTTGCTCACCAGCCCGGACAGCCCGTGGAATCGGGTCGGGTCCGACGGCTGGCTCTCCGAGAAGTGGGCCTGGCTGGCCTGCGTGCCGATCGCCATGGCCGTCACCGCCCTGACCGGTCTGATCCTGGGTATTCCGACCCTGCGTCTCCGTGGTGATTACCTCGCCATCGTCACCCTGGGCTTCGGCGAAATCATCCGGTTGCTCGCCGACAACCTCGGCGAGGTCACCAACGGCCCGCGCGGCCTCAACGAGGTGGCCTTCCCGCACGTGGGAGAGACGGCCGAACTACCTCGCGGGGTGTTCTCCAGTGGCAACTCCACCGGCGATGCGAATTACGGCACCTGGTGGTTCTGGCTCGGCCTGATCCTGATTCTCGCGATCCTGCTGCTGGTGGGAAACCTGGAACGCAGCCGCGTGGGACGAGCCTGGGTGGCCATTCGGGAGGACGAGGACGCCGCGGAAAGCATGGGCGTCAACACCTTCCGATTCAAACTCTGGGCGTTCGTGATCGGTGCGGCCATCGGCGGACTGTCCGGCGCGATGTATGCCGGCCAGGTCCAGTTCGTCGCTCCGCCGACGTTTAACATCATCAACTCGATGCTCTTCCTGGCCGCGGTCGTGCTCGGCGGGCAGGGCAACAAACTCGGCGTGATATTCGGCGCGTTCGTCATCGTCTACCTGCCGAACCGCCTGCTTGGGGTGGAGGTGGCCGGGATCAATCTTGGCGACCTGAAGTACCTGTTCTTCGGTCTGGCTCTGGTGGTGCTGATGATCTTCCGGCCCCAGGGCCTGTTTCCGGTTCGGCAGCAACTGCTGGCCTATGGGAAATCGGCACGCACCCTGCTGCGCCGAGCCGATGACACCGAGGTCGCCTCATGACGGCTCCGGTACTACTGTCCGCCACCGATCTCAGTGTCCGGTTCGGTGGGTTGACCGCACTGGACGCGGTGAGCTTCGAGATCCGGCGCGGGGAGATCCTCGGCCTCATCGGCCCG
>SYAA01000158.1 GCA_005789055.1 Actinomycetota bacterium | reverse complement strand
GCTCGAGCACGGAATCGAGACCGGCATTATCAAGCGGCTTCCACACGGTGCGTACATCGAGTTGCACCAGCCGCTGGGGCCGGTCGATGATCACGGCCATCCGCTACCGCTGGAGTACCAGGGTGCCGCGCTGCCGAAGCGAATGAACAAGCTGGGTTCCGCCGGCCAGCCCGGCCGCGGCAGTTTCCTCACCGCGGATCCGGCCGCCGAGAACGTGGCGCTCAACGAGGCGGCACACACCTCCGAACAGCGCGCCCTGACAGCGTTGAAGGAGTATCAGGACCACGAGTACAACGGCAACGGCTCGAACGGGTCCAACGGCTCGAACGGGTCCAATGGCTCGAACGGATCAAACGGGTATCACTAGTCCCCACGAGTAGCCTGCGGTACCGCCGCCGATCTCATCCCTCGACGGCGTCAGTGGCCTCGCTGAGGCGGCGCGTGAACGCGACCAGGATCGCGGGCATCGCCACGGTGATGACGGCGGCGGTGCCGAGAGCTACCCATGTTCCGGTGTCGTTACCCGCTGCCAGCAGATAGGTGGCGGTAGCGACGGCGGTCAGCGCCAGGCCTATCGCCCCCAGCAATGACGTCGTGCCGCGCAGCCACAACCGGTCGACGACGGCGGCGGGCACCCGCGACACCGCCGCCGGCGCGGCCTCGCGGGCGTAGGGGTCCACCGCGGTTCCGAACACCCGCAGCTTCTCCGTAGGTGCCTCGATGGGCAATACCGGACCCGGATCGGCCGCCCCAGATCCCGAGCCAGACTCCCCCGATCCAGACTCCCCCGAGCCGGCCCCGGCGCCGGGATCCGCCAGCGCCGTTCGCCGAGCCCGCAACAGCAGCGGAATCGCCCCGGCGATGATCAGAGCGGAGACGGCGATGACGCTGTAGAGCAGCCACGATGACTGGCCACCAGGATCAGCGTCCCGGCCCCGTCCGAGCTGCACCAGGGCGACGGTGGCGACGACGCTCATGGCCAGCATCACCAACCAGATCGCGCCGCAGACGGCCACCATGGCCCGGTCTACCGCCTCCGGTGAGCGGGTCTGGCCCGCCGCGGCAGGATCACCGGCCATCAGCAGCTCGTCTGCGCGGAATTGTTCTGATTCGATGACAACACCGTCCCGTCGCTAGTGGTGATGGAGCAGTTCAGCCTGCTGACCAGAAACAGGCTGGAGGCCTGCACCGAGCCGACATCCGACGTCGAGATCGGCGTCACGGTCAACGACCACGGGATGTAGACGTTGCGCTGGGTGCGACGCCGGCCCGAGGCGTCGACGTAGGTCACCGTGATGATGTCACCTGGCGCCTTGGCGCCGGTGACGGAGTAGGTCACCTGCCGGGGGCCCACCGGGACCGCCGTGGGGGGGGCGGGCGGCGGTGGCGGGGGCGGTGGGGGCTCGGGCGGCGGCGGCGGGGGCACCACCACCGGCGCAGGTTCCGGCGTCACCGTGACCGTCTCGGTCGGCGGCGGCGGCGGCGGTGGCGGCTCTGGTGGCGGGGCTTCACTGGTCGGCGGGGGTGGTGGCGGGGGCGGTGGCGGCGTGGTGATCTCGTCCTGGATCGGCGGACCGCTGGTCGTGGTTGACGATGAGGCGACGTCGCTGGCGTCCGTTCGGGTCACCAGCAGCGCCACCGAGGCCACCAACGAGATCGCGGCGATGATGGCCGTGATGCCAACCACCCACGGCCACTTTGGCGGCGATAAGTCGGCGGGCGTCTGGGCGCCCTGGTCGTAGCTGTCGTAGTCGTAGAGTTCCAGATCAGCGGGGATGTAGGGCGCGATCGCGTACTGCTCGGATTCCGGTGCCGAATAGGCGCGCGAGAAACCGGTGTCGGTCAGTTCATCCCGGGACTCCTCGGTCGGGGAACCTCCCGGGAACTCATCAGGCGGATTGGGCCCGCTCATCTGCGCCTATCCTCTTTCGACAGCATCCATTGGTGCCGCGTCCGGCTGGAGTAGCCAGTCGGCCACGTCGGCGCAACATTACCCAATTCGCGGCCGCTCGGGCCTGCAGCACACCGGGTCATTGCCGCATATCACCTGGATCGTGACCTTCAGCCCACGTGGGCCTCCGGCCGTACGTCCCGGCACGATCGCTCAGTGTTTCTCAGGCCCGACGTAGTACTCGAATACCAGGCCCGACACCGCCGCCAGAACAAAGACCACGCCGGCCACGATCAGCCATGGCAACCACAGCGCGGCCCCGACCGCCGCTATCGAGAACGACAGTGCGATCAGCAACGGCCACCAGCTGTGCGGTGAGAAGAAGCCAAGCTCGCCCGCTCCGTCGGCGATATCGGCCTGCGCGTAATCCTCCGGCCGGGTATCGAGCCGTCGCGCAATGAAGCGGAAGAATGTGCCGATGATCACCGACAGGCCCGCAGTCAGAATCAGTGCGGTGGTGCCGGCCCACTCCAGGCCGAAAGGCGAGAACACCGCGGTCAAGCTCCCGTAGGCGATGGCGGCGAGGCCGAAGAATCCGGTCAGGATTTCGAACAGTCGGGCTTCAATACGCATGGCGACTTCCTAGCTTCGCTACTTGCTGGCCTGAGCCAGTCCCGGAGGCGGTTGCACTCGTTCGCCCCGTCGGGTGTCGAACGGGCGCGTGGAGGTGGCCACCGGCGACTGGTTGATCGCCGCCAGGGCCGCGGCGTTGCTGTCCCCGGCGATCCGGGCTTCCAGGTAGGTCTTGAAATCGGTGGCCGAGACCACCCGAACCTCGAAATTCATCATCGCGTGGTACGTGCCACACATCTCGGCGCATCGTCCGACGAAGGCACCGGTCTGATTGATCTCGGAAACCTGCCAGATGTTCTCGGAGTGGTTTTCCTTCGGGTTCGGGAAGACGTCGCGTTTGAACAGGAACTCCGGCACCCAGAACGAGTGGATCACGTCGGCAGAGGCCTGTTGGAATTCGATCCTCTTGCCCACCGGCAACACCAGCACCGGGATCTCGTCGCTGGTTCCCACCGTCTCAACCTTGTTGAAGTTCAGGTAGCTGCGGTCCTCGGGGTTGATGCCACGAATCGGACCAACCTTCTCCTCGCCGTGAATGTCCTTGCCTTCCGGCTTGGAGATCATCGCGGCCTTGCGCGCGGGGTCGGCACCGTCATAGTTGAACGAACCGTCGGCGAAGGCGATCTTCTGATAGCCGAACTTCCAGTTCCACTGGAACGCGGTGATGTCGACGACCACCTCAGGGTTGGGTTCCCGGTCCAGGACCCGGTTCTGAACTACGACGGTGAAGTAGAACAGCACCGAGATGATGATGAAGGGCACCACCGTCAGCGCCAGTTCCAGCGGCATGTTGTAGCCGAACTGACGGGGCAGTTCGGTGTCACCCTTCTTCTTTCGGTGAGCAGCCGCAGTCCAGAACATCAGACCCCACACCATCACGCCGACGACCAGCGCGGCGATCACCGACCAGACCCACAGATTCCTCATCAGGTGGCTCTCCGGGGTGATGCCGTTCGGCCAGCCCAGGCCGAACACGTGTCGCCAGTCGCAGCCACTGAGGGTCAGCGTGAGCACCGCGGCCGTGATGACCATCGACACGGTACGACGGGGCCTGCTTCGCGTCGGATCGACGCCGGGCCTGCTTCGCGTCGGATCGACGCCGGGCCTGCCTGGTGTCACCTTGGCACCTCCTGGGTCACAAGCTGGGCTGATGGTGTCGAACAACCCGGTATTCACGCACCGGCGTGAGTCGCCCGAACACACATCTGACCCGAATACTACGCAGCGTAGACCACCGAACATAGGCCCACGGACACACCTGGCGATTCGGCCGGTCGCGAATTCCGATGGCAAGGGCGAGTCGGGCATACTAGGCCGGGTGTGCGGACTGCTTGCCCTGGTAGGACATGCCGCGGGCACCATCAGCACCCGCACCGTCGATGCCATCGCCGGGGCATCACACATGATGCGCCACCGCGGCCCCGACGAGCCCGGAACCTGGTCGGACGACCAGGTCGTCCTAGGTTTCAACCGGCTGTCAATCATCGACATCTCGCACTCCCACCAACCGCTGCGCTGGGGGCCGCCGACGACGCCCGGCCGCTACGTCCTGGTGTTCAACGGCGAGATTTACAACTACCTGGAGTTACGGGCGGAACTCGCCGAGACCTACGGGGCCGAATTCGCCACTGACGGCGACGGCGAGGCTATCGTCGCCGCCTACCACTACTGGGGCATTGAGGCACTGGCCCGGTTGCGTGGCATGTTCGCCTTCGCTCTCTGGGACACCGACGCCGGAGAGTTGTTCTGCGCGCGCGACCCGTTCGGCATCAAACCGCTGTTCATGGCGACCGGCCCGGGCGGCACCGCGGTCGGGAGCGAGGAGAAGTGCCTGCTCGACCTCGCCGGAGACCTCGGCCTGGACCTCGACATCGACCCACGGGCACTACAGCACTACACCGTGCTGCAGTACGTGCCGGAACCAGAAACGCTGCACCGGGGCGTGCGGCGGCTGGAATCCGGAAGCTATGCGGTGATCCGGCCGGGGTGCGCACCCGAGGTCAACCGCTACTTCAGGCCGCGCTTTTCGCCGGTCACGTTCCGGCGCGGCACCGAGCAGGCCCGCTACGACGAGATCACCGCGGTTCTCGAGGATTCGGTGGCCAAACACATGCGGGCCGACGTCACCGTCGGGGCGTTCCTGTCCGGCGGTATCGACTCCACGGCCATCGCCGCACTGGCGATCCGACACAACCCGAAGCTGATCACCTTCACCACCGGCTTCGAACGTGAGGGTTTCTCGGAGGTCGACGTGGCTGTCGCCTCCGCCGAGGCGATCGGTGCCCGACACGTGACCAAGGTCGTCAGTCAGGCGGAGTTCGTCGCCGCCCTGCCGGAGATCGTCTGGTATCTCGATGAACCGGTGGCCGACCCGGCGCTGGTGCCGCTGTTCTTCATCGCGCGAGAAGCGCGCAAACACGTCAAGGTTGTGCTATCCGGCGAGGGCGCCGACGAATTATTCGGCGGCTACACGATTTACCGGGAACCGTTGTCACTCAAGGGATTCGACTATCTCCCCCGCCCTGTGCGAAAGTCCCTTGGCCGAGCCTCGAAACCGTTACCGGACGGCATGCGCGGCAAGAGCCTGCTGCACCGCGGATCACTGACGCTCGAGGAGCGCTATTACGGTAACGCCCGCAGTTTCTCCGATGAGCAACTGCGCGCCGTCCTGCCCGGGTTCAACCCCGCGTGGACCCACACCGACGTCACCGCGGCCATCTACGCCGAGTCCTACGGCTGGGACCCGGTAGCCCGGATGCAGCACCTCGACCTGTTCACCTGGCTACGCGGGGACATCTTGGTCAAAGCCGACAAGATGACAATGGCGAATTCACTGGAGTTGCGAGTCCCGTTTCTCGACCCCGAGGTTTTCGCGGTGGCCGCGCGGCTGCCGTTCGACCAGAAGATCACCCGCACCACCACCAAGTACGCCCTGCGCCGGGCGCTGGAGCCGATCGTGCCCGCGCATGTGCTCAACCGCGCAAAGTTGGGTTTCCCGGTGCCGATTCGGCATTGGCTGCGCGCCGGGGAATTGATGGACTGGGGCTACCGCATGATCGACGCCTCGGCGGCCGGTCATCTGATCAACCTCGGCGCTGTGCGGTCGATGCTTGACGAGCATCGTCTCGGCGGCGCCGATCACAGCCGCCGCCTCTGGACGGTGCTGATCTTCCTACTCTGGTACGCAATCTTCGTCGAACGCAGCGTGGTACCGCAGATCAGCGAACCGCAGTACCCAGTCCGGATCTAGCGCAGGCCAGTCCGGATCTAGCGCAGGCCAGTCCGGATCTAGCGCAGGCCAGTCCGGATCTAACTCAGGGCCGATGCGATCTGGGCTGCGGCCTCGGCCCCGAAGGCGTCGGCCAGGCGGGCCTTGGCGGTGTCGAGATCCCAGGTCCAGTTCTGCGTACCGGTGGTCTCCAACACCAGCACCGCCACCAGCGAACCCAACTGTGCCGAGCGTTCCAGATCGAGCCCGACGCCGCGGCCGGTGAGGAAGCCGGCCCGGAATGCGTCCCCCACTCCGGTCGGGTCCACCCTGGCCGTTTCCGGCACCACACCGACATGAATGCGCGTGCCGTCCGCGCCGACGAGGTCGACTCCCTCGGCCCCCAGGGTGGTGACCCGCAGGCCGACCTGGGCGAGAACATCGGCGTCGGTCCAGCCGGTCTTGGACAACATCAGATCCCACTCGTAGTCATTGCTGAACAGATAGGTAGCGCCGTCGACGAGGCGACGGATCTCCGCCCCGCTGAGTCGGGCCAACTGTTGAGAGGGATCGGCGGCGAAGGCCAGACCGAGTTTCCGGCATTCGTCGGTATGGGCGAACATGGCGTCCGGATCGTTGGCCCCGATGATGACCAGTTCGGGTTGACCGGTGGCGGCCACCACGTCAGCCAGTTTGATGTTGCGGGCCTGCGACATCGCGCCCGGATAGAACGATGCGATCTGGGCCATATCGACGTCGGTGGTGCAGACGAACCGGGCCGTGTGGGCGGTGTCGGAGATCAGCACGCCGCCGCAGTCGACGCCGGCGGACTCCAGCCATTCCCGGTAGTCGGTGAAGTCGATTCCAGCGGCCCCGATCAGCACCGCGCTCCCGCCGAGCACACCGATGGCGTACGCCATGTTTCCGGCGACACCGCCACGGTGCACGACCAGGTCATCGACCAGGAAGCTCAGCGAGACCTTCTGCAGATGCTCGGCCAGCAGTTGCTCGGAGAACTTCCCGGGAAACCGCATCAGGTGGTCGGTTGCAATGGATCCGGTCACCGCGATGGTCACGGACGTCCACCTTTCGTCAGTTGGCGCCCCAGCGCGATCAACCCCAGCGCGATCAACACCAGCGCGATCAACACCAGCGCGATCAATTCGCTACGTCACACTACCCGCGGTCGCGCCGAGGCTCGCGCACCCCGAGGTGCGCTAACCTGCGTACGCGACCTGAGTCGCCCACCGCTTGACGAGCTGCCAGGAGACGACGCACATGGCCGGCCCGCATCCGTCCGGTTACGGCGCCGGCCCCTATCCGTATCCGGGTCCGCTGCCGCCGCCGGTCGGATACCCCGGCCGGATGCCGCGCGGTGGGCCGGGCTCCCGCCGAGTGTTGTGGTGGAGCCTGCTGGCCGTTGGGATCATCGGGGCGATCGTTGCCGCGGCGGTCTTCGCGGGGGGAAATCGCTCTGCAGCCGGCCAGTCGGCGTTCACCGACTCCGCCGCAAAAGCGGCGATCCAGACCTATCTGACGGCGCTGTCGACCGGAGACACCGAGACGATCGCCCGGAACAATCTGTGCGGGATGTTCGACGCCGTCAAGGAACGCAAGTCCGACCTTGCGCTGGCCAGGCTGGCAAGCGACGCCTTCAGTAAGCAGTTCGCCAGCGCCGAGGTCACCTCGATCGACGAGATCGTGCTGTCGTCGTCCTATCAGGCGCAGGCGCTGTTCACGATGCGGGTGAGCCCCGCTATGAGTTCACGCCGGGGCCGAGACGAGGAACAGGGCGTTGCGCAACTACTTCGCCAGGGCAACCAACTGCTGGTGTGCTCGTATCTGCTGCGGACGACGGCCCAATACTGAACCCGACGGACCAATACTGAACCCGAAGGGCGGGCCTTTAGTTGAACGAGTCGCCGCAGGCGCAGGACCCGGTTGCGTTCGGGTTGTCGATAGTAAAGCCCTGCTTCTCGAGGGTGTCGACGAAATCGATCGCGGCGCCTTGAACGTACGGGGCGCTCATCCGGTCGACGATCAGCGCTACCCCGCCGAAATCGACGCTGAGGTCACCGTCGAGGGCCCGGTCGTCGAAGAACAGGTTGTAGCGCAACCCGGCGCATCCACCGGGTTGTACGGCGATGCGCAGCGCAAGGTCATCCCGACCCTCCTGGTCGAGCAGCGCCTTGGCCTTGGTGGAGGCGGCGTCGGTCATGATCACGCCATGCGCTGCCGAGTCGGTGTCGTGGGACACGGTCTCGTCGGTCTTGCCGGACAGGGTCGTCTGGTCGGACAGGGTCGTCTTGTCGGACACGGTCATAACTGCTCCCTCGTGCACATTCCTGGGGTTCGGTAGAACGCCTACCGGAACAACGGTACCCGCTCCACCCGCTATTCCCGAGACAGGTCAGCCGCAGTGCGTTCAGCCAGGCCCGCAAGCTGGGCGGCGGCGTCGTCGATCGCCAGTTGGACCGACCCGGCGTAGTCGGCCACCGCGTACGCGGCGGTGATTCCGCCGGCCACGCGCTGCGGGGTTCCCAGGTCAACCTGGCCCGCGAGCACCAGCACCGGGACGTTACTGCGGCCGGCGACCGCGGCCAGAGCGCCCACCACCTTGCCTCGCAGCGATTGCTCGTCGAGGCGGCCCTCACCGGTCACCAGCAGATCGGCGGCGGCAATACGATCAGCCGTGCCGGTCAGCGCCGCGACGAGGCTCGCCCCGGATTCCCGGCGGGCGCCCAACGCCAGCAGCGCAGCACCGAGTCCGCCGGCCGCGCCGGCCCCGGCCACCTCGGCGATCACCCGACCCGACGCCGCCTCGAGTTCCGCGGCCCAGCTGGTCATCCGCTCCTCGAGCCTGCGCACCGTGGGCCGGTCAGCACCCTTCTGCGGGCCGAATACGTGCGCCGCCCCGCCCAGGCCCAGCAGCGGGTGTTCGACGTCGGTGGCCGCAATCAGGCGCACCCCGACCAGCGCGCGCCCGGCGGCGGGCAGGCCACCGAGCGCCTCCACCATGCCGCGACCTCCGTCGGTACAACTACTGCCGCCCAGCCCCACCACGATGGTGGTTGCGCCGGCCTGCAGCGCGGCGTCGATCAACTGCCCGACGCCCCTGCTGTGCGCGGCCATTGCGGACGCCACCGTCGGCGGACCGCCCAGCAGTGCCAAGCCGCACGCCTGGGCACACTCGATGTAGGCCGTCGAGGTGGTCGGATCAAGTGCCCACCCGGCGTCGACGTC
>SYAA01000157.1 GCA_005789055.1 Actinomycetota bacterium | reverse complement strand
TTGGAGTCCTTGAGCGCAGCCGCGACCTGTTCTTCGGTGGCGTGCGGATTCGGGGCCGGATCGGTCATAGAGGGCAGCCTAACTGTCCGCCTGCGGCGTCGAAAACCTCGCCGTAACGCCGAGTCTGGGTATCGGCATCGAGTCCGGCATCGAGTCCGGTGCCGGGGGACGCGTCGACGAACGCCTTTGCCAGGGCAATCGCGGCCGTGGACGTGTCAGCGAAGCGGCCGGCCCAGGCCACGGCAGCATCGTAGACGCCGTCGGGAGCCACCAATTCATCCACCAGGCCCATTTCCCGAGCCTCCTGCGCTCCGACGAAGCGCCCACTGAAGATCAATTCCTTGGCCCGCGAGGCGCCCACCGCGCGGGCCAGTCGCGCGCATCCACCGCCGCCGGGTATCAGCGCCGACAGGATTTCGGTCGCGCCGAGTTTGGCGTTGTCGCCGCACACTCGCCAGTCCGCAGCCAGCGCGAGGGTCAAACCGGCACCGAGGGCGTAGCCGGTGACCGCCGCGACGGTCGGTTTGGGGATGGCCGCAACGGCGTCGAAAGCCTCCCGACGAACCCGGTCGGCCGTCTCGGCCTCGGCGCGATCCAGCGTGCGCAACTCGTCGATGTCGTCGCCGGCACAGAAGGTCTCGTGGCCCCCGAAGAGAATCACCGCAGCGATCTCACTGCGCTGGCCTACCTCGATGGCTGCGGAAGTCAATTCCCGGTAGGCCTGTCGGCTCAGCATGTTGGTGGGCACCCGGTTCAGCACCACCGTGCCGATCCCGGGATGACTTTCGCCGACGTGGACGCTGACGAACTCGCGCACTGTCAGCCCTCCAGCTTGTTAGTGCGCCGGCGGGCCGCGTTATAGCGCTCGCTGTCGAAGAATTCGATCTCCCAGTTGTCCTGCACCACGGTGAGCGTGGGCTGCACCCTGGCGATCTGTCGGTCGAGTGCGAGCACCTCATCCACGGTCCGACCGGTCAACGAGTCGAGTTGACTCCAGGTCGGCGGCAGCAACAGCGAACGGCCCTCGGCGAAATCCTCGATCGCCGACTCTGGACTGGACCAACCGACGCGATCGGACTCGGTGTTCTCGCCATCGGCGCGTTGGCCCTTCGGCAGCGCGCCGACAAAGAAGTAGGTGTCGTAGCGACGGGTGCGCTCTTCCTTCGGCGTGACCCAGTTCGACCACGGTCGCAACAGGTCCGCGCGCAGCACGAGGCCCTCACCGCGCAGAAAGTCGGCAAACGACAGGCTGCGGTCTTCCAGTGCGGCACGAGCCTGGTGATACACCGATGCGTCGCTGATGATGCCGTCGGGGTCGTCGGCCGGGCCGGCGAACAGCACGCCGGACTCCTCGAAAGTCTCCCGGGCGGCCGCGCACACCAGTGCCTCTGCCAGGTCGGTCGCGATGCCGAAACGCGCTGCCCACCAACCGGGTTCAGGCCCGTACCAGGCCCGGTCACCCGCCAGGCCCGCATCCCGGTCGCGTTCGTCGACGCCGCCGCCCGGGAACACCGTCATACCGGCCGCGAATTCCATTGCGGCGTGGCGACGCATCAGGAACACCTCGAGGCTATCGACGGCCCGCCGAGTCGACGATGCCGCCGCCCCCGGCGGCGGAGAAGGAGCGAGGCTATCGACAAGGGCTTCCCGGACCAGCATCACCGTCGCTGCCGGCCGGACGGGCGTGGGCTCGTCGCTGTCACTCACGAGCGCCTCCTGTGGGCCGGGCGGGTTCGCACACGGCGCGCGAAATAGCGGCCGTCGATGCTATCGACGGCGATGGACTGCCCGAAGGCGGCCGAAAGGTTATCCGCCGTCAGGGTGTCAGCCAGCAATCCGGCCGCCAGCACCTGTCCCTCGGCGAGGATCAGACAGTGACTGAACCCCGGGGGAATCTCCTCGACGTGATGGGTGACCAGCACCAAAGCCGGCGAATCGGGGTCTGCGGCCAGATCGGCCAGGCGGGCGACCAGATCTTCCCGGCCACCGAGGTCTAGGCCGGCGGCGGGCTCGTCGAGCAGCAGCAGTTCGGGATCGGTCATCAACGACCGCGCGATCAGCACCCGCTTGCGTTCGCCCTCCGAGAGCGTGCCATAGGTGCGGTCCGCCAGGTGCTCGGCGCCGACACTCTCGAGAGTGTCCACCGCCCGCAGATAATCCATGTCGTCGTAACGCTCGCGCCAACGGCCCAGCACCGCGTAGCCGGCCGAAACTACCAGATCCCGAACCAGTTCATCGTCCGGAATCCGCTGCGCCAGTGCCGAACTGCTCAATCCAACCCGCTGACGCAATTCGGCCATATCCACCCGGCCGAGCCGCTCCCCCAGGACCATCGCCACACCCGAGGACGGGTATTCCATGGCGGCGGCCATCCGCAGCAGCGAGGTCTTTCCGGCGCCGTTGGGACCGATCACCACCCAGCGTTCATCGAGCTCGACCTGCCAGTCGACCGGCCCGACCAGCACCCGGCCGCCACGCCGCAGCGTCACACGGCGGAAGTCGACCAGCAGATCATCATCGATCACCGGGTCGTCTTGCGCATCAGCCACTCGCTCATCGTGCCGTACCCGCATCCCCGCTAATCGAGCGGGATCTCGACCCGGCGCACCACACCGTCGACGGCGTCGGCGGCCTCGATCTCGGCGCGGGTGATCCCGAGGATGAACAGCACGGTGTCGAGGTAGGGATGGCTCAGTGAGGCGTCGGCGACCTCGCGCAGCGCGGGTTTGGCATTGAACGCCACGCCGAGACCGGCGGCGTTGAGCATGTCGATGTCGTTGGCGCCGTCGCCCACTGCCACCGTCTGCTCCATCGGCACCCCGACCTGGTTGGCGAAGTCCCGCAGCGCCTTGGCTTTTCCTGCGCGGTCGACAATCGGACCTACCACCCGGCCGGTGAGGTGTCTGTCGACGATCTCCAATTCATTGGCGGCGACGAAGTCGAGCATCAACTCGTGTGCCAGCGGCTCAATGACCTGACGGAAACCCCCGGAGACCACCCCGCAGTGAAATCCCAAGCGCCGCAATGTCCTGATCGTCGTTCGCGCTCCGGGCGTCAGCTCCACTTGATCGGCGACCTCGTCGAGCACCTCGACCGGCAACCCCGCCAGGGTTGCCACCCGCTGGTGCAGCGACTCGGCGAAGTCGATCTCGCCGCGCATCGCCGCTCCGGTGATCGCGGCCACCGCCTCACCGGCACCAGCACGCTCAGCCAGCATCTCAATGACTTCACCCTGAATCAGGGTGGAGTCCACATCGAAGACGATGAGCCGCTTGGCCCGTCGCTCCAGGCTGTAATTCTCCACAGCGATATCGACACACTGCTCGGCGCCGACACCGGCCAGGTCGGTCCGCAATCGGCTTTCCGACCCGGCGGGTACCGACACCCGGAGCTCCAGGCCGGTGACCGGATAGTCCGACACCCCGCGGATGAAGTCGATGTTGACGCCCAGAGCGGCGGCGGCCCGGGCCACGGCTCCGAACGCGGCGGCCGTGATCGGCCGGCCGAGCACGACAATGGTGTGGGTCGAGGGCTCGCCGATCACCGGGACGTCGTCGCTGCGTTCGATGGAGACGTCGAGACCAAGCCGGCGGATGGCCTCGGTCACGCCGTTGTGCAATGCCTTACCGGCGGCGACGTCCGGATGGCCACAGACCAGTACGCCCAAAGTCAACCGCCCCCGGATGACTACCTGCTCGACGTTCAGCAGGTCCACGGCATGCTGGGAGAGCACTTCGAAGAGCGCTGACGTCACACCCGGTTGGTCGACGCCGGTGACGGTGATCAACACCGACACCTTGGATGCGCTCACTCCTGGTCGGGACTCCGCGCTGAGCGCTCGTGCAGACGTCCGGCGGCGGGCGTTCCGAAGCCCAGCTTGTCCGCCACCGGCCTCGGGGGCTCGTGATGGCCCAGGCCGACGTGAGCTTCGGTGCGCATCCGCTCGCTCATGTGCGGGTAGTGCAGTTCGAAGGCCGGCCGCTCCGAGCGGACGTTGGGCAGTTCGGTGAAGTTGTGCCGCGGCGGTGGGCAGGAGGTCGCCCATTCCAGCGAGTTGCCGTGTCCCCACGGATCGTCGACGGTGACGACCTCGCCGTAGCGCCAACTCTTAAAGACGTTCCAGAAGAAGGGCAGGATCGACAGACCGAGTATCAGGGCCCCGATCGAGGAGACGATGTTCAGGGCGGTGAACCCGTCGCTGGGCAGGTAGTCGGCGTAGCGCCGCGGCATGCCCTCGTCGCCCACCCAGTGCTGCACCAGGAAGGTGGTGTGGAATCCGATGAAGGTCAGCCAGAAGTGCAGCTTGGCCAGCCGCTCGTCGAGCAGGCGGCCGGTCATCTTGGGGAACCAGAAGTAGATGCCGGCGTAGGTGGCGAACACGATGGTGCCTAACAGCACGTAGTGGAAGTGCGCCACGACGAAGTAGGAGTCGCTGACATGGAAGTCCAGCGGCGGGCTGGCCAGCAGTACACCCGAGAGTCCACCCGCCAGGAAGGTGACCAGGAACCCGTAGGAGAACAGCATGGGCGACTCGAAGGTCAGCTGTCCCTTCCACATGGTGCCGATCCAGTTGAAGAACTTGATCCCGGTGGGCACCGCGATGAGGAACGTCATGAACGAGAAGAACGGCAACAGCACCGCGCCGGTGACGTACATGTGGTGCGCCCACACGGCCACCGATAGCGCAGCGATCGAGATGGTGGCGTAGATCAGCGTCGAGTAGCCGAAGATCGGCTTGCGGGAGAACACCGGGAAGATCTCCGAGACGATGCCGAAGAACGGCAGCGCGATGATGTAAACCTCCGGGTGGCCGAAGTACCAGAACAGGTGCTGGTAGAGAGCCAAACCGCCGTTGGCCGGGTCATAAATGTGCGCCCCGAGCCGCCGGTCTGCAGCTAGGCCGAACAGCGCCGCGGTCAGCAGCGGGAACACCAGCAACACGAGGATGGAGGTGACGAAGATGTTCCAGGTGAAGATGGGCATCCGGAACATGGTCATGCCGGGGCAGCGCATGCAGACCACCGTGGTGATCATGTTGACCGCGCCCAGGATGGTGCCCAGGCCACCGACCGCGAGACCCAGGATCCAAAGGTCGCCGCCGGCGCCCGGGGTGTGTGCGGCATCGGAGAGCGGGGTGTAGGCCGTCCAGCCGAAGTCGGCTGCGCCACCGGGGGTGATGAACCCGGCCAGTGCGATCGTCGCGCCGAAGATGAACAGCCAGAACGACAGCGCGTTGAGGCGGGGGAAGGCGACGTCGGGGGCGCCGATCTGCAACGGCAGCACCAGGTTGGCGAATCCGAACACGATCGGGGTGGCGTAGAACAACAGCATCGCGGTGCCGTGCATGGTGAACAGTTGGTTGTACTGCTCATTGGACAGGAACTGCAGGCCGGGCACCGTCAGCTCGGCCCGCATGAACAGCGCCATCAACCCACCGAGCGCGAAGAAGACGAAGCAGGTGACCACGTACATGATCCCGATCAACTTGTGATCGGTGGTGGTGATCATTTTGTAGATCAGGTTGCCCTTGGGGCCCGTACTGGGCGCCAAGGGGCGGCCGACTTCCAGTTCTCCGCGCGCTGGCACAACGGCTGTCACGAGGCTCTCCAACCATCCAGTGGGACGTTCTCCGGCGATGCTATCGGGAATTCTATCCCCGATACAGCCCCCGCGGGGCCCGGGTCCTACATTCTGTCGTATTCGCGTCGCACCACCCATCGGGCAGCGGTTCCGGGGCAGGTCAGCAGCAGTATGGGTGGCCGGGTGTTACCGTCGCGACGTGCCCATCCGCACCCGCCTGGCCGGACTCGCCGCGATGGTGACGGTGGCGGCGACCGGCGGGTGTTCCACCCCGGTTGACGCACCGCCGGCCGGGTCCGGAAGCAGCGTCGTGACCAGCACCACCAAGATCGCCTCTGCCGGGGTCTTGGGCAACCAACGCCGGCCCGACGACTCCTGCGCGCCCGAACCCGCCCGGCTTGACGCAGCGCCGCCAGAACCGGTGCGTCATGCGGCCGGGCAGACCACCGTCGTGGCCGATCCGCAGCGCATCGTCGCACTCGGCGATGACCAACTCGACTCCCTGTGCGCGCTGGGCCTGCAATCGCGCATCGTGGCGGCCGCACTGCCGGACGGTTCGACTGCCCAGCCGTCGTATCTGGGCACCGTGGTGCACAACCTGCCCGGGGTAGGCAGTCGCAGCGCACCGGATCTGGCCGCCATCGCCGCGAGCAGGCCCGACCTGATCCTCGCTTCGCAGGCATTGACGCCGGAGGCCTTCGGCGCGCTGTCGGCGATCGCCCCGACGGTGTTCACGGCCGCATCCGGTGCGCGGTGGCAGGACAACCTCCGGACGGTCGGCGCCGCCACCGCGCGCGGCACTGCCGCCGCGGACTTGATCGCCGGATTCGACGCCCAAGCCAAGCAGGCAGGCGCCGCAAACGACGCCACTCACTTCCAGGCTTCGGTCGTCCAGCTCACCGATTCGGTGCTGCGAGTGTGGGGTGCCGACAATTTCCCGGCCAGCGTTCTCGCCGCGGTTGGCGTGGATCGCCCTGCGGCACAACGCTTCTCCGACAAGCCCTATCTGGAGATCAGCATTACCGACGCCGACCTCGCAGGCTCACCGGATCTTTCCGCCGCCGACGGCGACATCGTGTACATGTCGTTCGCCTCTGCTGCCGCCAAAGATCGCGCGTCGACGGTGCTGGACAGCGAGGCGTGGCGAAAGCTCTCGGCCAACCGCGACAACCGTGTTTTCGTCGTCAACAACGAGGTGTGGCAGAGCGGTCAGGGCCTGATCGCGGCACGCGGGATCATCGAGGATCTGCGCTGGCTGAACGCGCCGATCAACTAAAAACCGGCCAGCCCGGCCGGTCGCGCGCTCAGACCATCGCATCCACTGGCGCGACCTGCTGCTGGCCGGCAGGCGCGGCAGGGGCGGCAGGCGCGGGCCAGGGTTGCGGCACCGGCCTGGGCCGGACGTTCTGCGGCCACCAGAACCACCGTCCCAGCAGGGCTGCGATCGCCGGGGTCATGAAGGCCCGGACCACCAGGGTGTCGAACAGCAAGCCCAGCCCGATTGTGGTGCCGACCTGAGCGAGCACGGTCAATTCGCTGATCGCAAAAGACATCATCGTGAAGGCGAACACCAGACCGGCAGAGGTCACCACCGACCCACTGCCACCCATCGCCCGGATGATGCCGGTATTGATCCCGGCAGGAATCTCCTCTTTGAGTCTGGCGACCAGTAGCAGGTTGTAGTCGGCGCCGACCGCCAGCAAGATGATGACCGCCATGGCCAGCACCATCCAGTGCAACTCAATGCCAAGGATGTGTTGCCAGATGAGTACCGAGAGCCCGAAGGACGCACCGAGTGAGAGCAGCACGGTGCCCACGATGACCGCCGACGCCACCACGCTGCGGGTGATGATCAGCATGATGGCGAAGATCAGGGCGATCGCCGCGATGCCGGCAATCATCAAGTCGTAGGCGTTGCCGACGGATAGGTCTTTGAACATCGACGCGGTACCGCCGAGATAAATCGTCGACCCCTCCAATGGAGTGCCCTTGATGGCTTCCTTCGCCGCGTTCTTGATCGCATCGATGCGCGCGATCCCGTCGGTGGACATCGGATCGCCTTCGTGGGAGATGATGAACCGCACCGCATGCCCGTTGGGCGAGATGAACTGCTCCATTCCGCGTTGGAAGTCAGGGTTTTCGAACACCTCCGGAGGCAGGTAGAACGAGTCGTCGTTCATCGACGCATCGAAGGCCTCGCCCATGGCGGCGGAGTCCTGCTGCATCGCCGCCATCTGGTCCTGCATCCCCTTCTGGGTGGAATGCATGCCGAGCATCATGGCCTTCATGCCCTTCATGGTCTCGATCATCTCGGGCATCATCGCCACCAACTGGGGCATGAGCGAGTCGAGTCGTTCCATCAACGGCAGCAGTGTCTGGATGGAGTCGGTCATGGTGTCGACGCCGTCGATGGTGTCGAACACCGACCGCAGTGCCGAGCAGACCGGGATGTCGAAGCAGTGCGGTTCCCAGTAGAAGTAGTTGCGGATGGGCCGGAAGAAGTCGTCGAAGTTGGCGATGTTGTCCCGCAGGTCCTTGATGTCGCCGACCATCACCCGCATCTGCACCACCATGCCGTGGGTGACGTCGGACATCTGCTGGGTGAGGTTCTGCATCCGCTGCATCTGATCGATGGTGGTCTGCATGTCGTTGGCCTGTTTGAGCATGCCGGCCGTGAGATCTTCGCTGTACTTCTGCGTCAACTTCTGGGTGGTGCCCTGCATCCCGATCATGAACGGGATCGAGGTGTGCTCGATCGGGGTGCCCTCGGGCCTGGTGATGGCCTGTACCCGGGAGATGCCGTCCACCGCGAAGATCGCTTTCGCGATCTTGTTGATGACCAGGAAGTCCGCCGAGTTACGAAGGTCGTGGTCGCTTTCGACCATGAGCACTTCCGGGTTCATCCGGGCCTGCGAGAAGTGCCGGTCGGCGGCGGCGTAGCCCTCATTGGCCGGGGTGTCGGCCGGCAGATAGTTGCGGTCGTTGTAGTTGGTGCGGTAACCGGGCAGCGTCAGCAGACCGACCAGTGCCAGCGCCACCGTGGCGACCAGGATCGGGCCGGGCCACCGCACGATCGCGGCGCCGACTTTGCGCCACCCGCGCACCCGCATCGTTCGCTTCGGTTCCAAGAGCCCGAACCGACTGGCCGTCACCACGATCGCGCTGCCGGCGGTGAGCGCGGTGATCACCACCACGCTCATCCCGATCGCCAACGGGACTCCCATGGTCTGGAAGTAGGGCAGCCGGGTGAAGCTCAGACAGAACGTCGCTCCGGCGATGGTGAAACCGGAGCCCAACACCACATGGGCGGTGCCGTGAAACATCGTGTAGTAGGCCGATTCTCGATCTTCGCCCGCACCGCGCGCCTCCTGGTAGCGGCCGACCAGGAATATCGCGTAGTCCGTCGCGGCGGCGATCGCCAGCATCACCAGCAGGCTGGTCGCGAATGTCGACAGCCCGATGATCCCGTGGTAGCCGAGGAACGCCACCACGCCGCGCGCTGAGGCCAACGACAGTACGACCGCGACCAGCACCAGCACCACTGTGAGGATCGACCGGTAGAACCACAGCAGCATGGTGATGATCACCACGAACGTCACCATCTCGGTCACCCGCAGGCTGCTGTCACCGGTCGCCTGTTGATCGGCGACCATGGCCGCCGCCCCGGTCAGATACACCTTGACGCCCGGCGGCGGCTGCAGTCCATCGATGGCCGCCTTGACTGCCGCCACCGACTCGTTGGCCAGCGACTCGCCCTGGTTGCCGGCGAGTTTGATCTGGACGTAGGCGGCCTTGCCGTCACTGCTCTGAGCGCCCGACGCGGTCAGCGGATCACCCCAGAAGTC
>SYAA01000156.1 GCA_005789055.1 Actinomycetota bacterium | reverse complement strand
GGCGGGATCAGCCGATAGCGGCAAGGCCCAACCGGCTTCGGCGAACTCCGCGGTCCACACCACATCGAGGGCCATGATGTCCAGCGTGCGGTCATTACCGGTGATCCGGCGCGCCAGTTGCAGTCGCTGGTCGTCGGCACCCTTGGGAAGGCTGAACTGCTGAATCCGGAATCGTCCGCCGAATTGTTCCGTGCAACGCTTCGCTACAGCGGTGAACGTCGCGGTCTCACCTGCTGCGGTGTAGAGGCTCACGACGCGGCCGTCGTCGGCGGTGCCGCACGCCGACGCGAGCGACGCAGCGGTGATCGCGGTCAGCGCGGCCGCAGTCGCGCGCCGCCCGTATGCGCCAACGATCGTCACGACGCCCACCTTTCGCCGTTTATCACCGGTGCCGGAGAGGTCACTGTAGCCGGGCGCTGGACCGTACTCAGCTATAACCTCAAGCGCCCCAGCATGTCCCGGGCTTTTTCGGCGTTCTGCGGATCGCACAGCACGTCGTAACGCCCGGCCACCAGTTGCATAGTGGAGCTGAAATCCCTTGTCCCCTTGGACATCGCATAGGGAATCGACGAGGTGATCAGACCGAAGACGACACCGGCGATGACACCGACGAGAAGCGATTGAGCGGGGTTTCCGAAAAATCCCAGAACCAGCCCGATGAACACGCCCAGCCACGCTCCACTGAGGATGCCGCCTCCGATGACCTTGCCCCAGCTGAGCCGTCCGGTAACGCGCTCCACCTGCATGAGGTCGACGCCAACGATCGTCACCTGCTGCACCGGGAATTGGTTGTCGGACAGGAAGTCGACCGCTCGCTGCGCCTCGGCGTAGGTCGGATACGAGCCCACCGGCCAGCCTTTGGGCGGAGTCGGCAAGCCCAGGGGCCCACGACGCGACGGGCGGCCGCTACCGCCGGGAACCGCGCCGGGATTCGGTGCCGGCTGTAAGGGACTGGTCATGATGTCGCTCTCCTCCGTCGATCAGCGCTGACCTGCAGCGCATACGCTAGGTTTACCGCATGACAGGTCTACCAGCATGACAGCTGGCAGCGGCGAACCCGGGGAAACGCCCCAGAACCAGGGTTGGCAAACGACCCCGGGCGGCTTTGAGTATCCCGAGCAGCCTCCGGCCTTCGGCGGTTACCCACCTCCCCCGCAGCAATCAGGCGGGTTCCCACCGCCGCCAGGTTTGGCGCCCCCGCCCGAATACGGATACCCGTACCCGGTCGGTTACGGATATCCGACACAGCAGGCCGGCACCAACTCGCTGGCCATCTACTCGCTGGTGGCCTCGGTGGTGGGTCTGCTGTGCGGACTGGGTTCGATAATCGGCATCGTGCTGGGAGTGATCGCAATCAACCAGATCAAGCGGACCCGCCAGGGCGGCTACGGCCTTGCGGTGGCCGGAATCGTCGTCGGCGTTGCGTCCCTGGTGATCAGCGTCGTCTGGATGACATACGCCTGGAAGTAAAGGCAGCCCGGAAATGACGGCAGCCCGGAAATGACGGCGGCCCGAACCTAGGCAGGCGGCGCGAACGGTGCGGACTGCCGGGTCATCCCGGCGGCTCGCCCCTTGCTCACAACCACCAGGGCCATCTTGCGGCTGGCCTCGTCGATCATCTCGTCGCCCAGCATTACCGCCCCGCGCATGCCTCCGGCTGTCGAGGTGTGCCACTCATAGGCCTCCAGAACAAGTTCGGCGCGGTCGTATTCGTCCTGGCGGGGACTGAAGATCTCGTTGCCGGCCGCGATCTGGTCGGGATGTAGCACCCATTTACCGTCGTAGCCCAGCGCCGCCGACCGGCCGGCGACGCGACAGAACGCATCGACGTCTCGTACTTTCAGATACGGCCCGTCGATCGCGGCGACACCGTGCGCACGTGCGGCGACGAGAATCGTCATCAGCACGTGGTGGTAGGCGTCGCCGACGTCATAGCCCTGGGGTTGCTCGCCGACCACCAGGGTGCGCATATTCAGACTGGCCATCAGGTCGGCGGGCCCGAGCACCAGGGCCTGGACCCGCGGGGCGGCGGCGATAGCGTCGATGTTCCGCAGGCCCCTGGCGTCTTCGATCTGCACGTCGATCCCGATGCGACCGACCGGCAGCCCATGGCTGCGTTCCAGTTGGGTGAGCAGCAGATCCAGCGCGTGCACATGATGCGCGTCAGTCACCTTGGGCAGCACTACGACCTCGAGGTGTGGTCCCGCGGCCGACACCACCTCGATGACGTCGCGGTGCGTCCACGGCGTCGTCCAGTCGTTGACCCGAACACCGCGCAACTGACCGGCCCAACCCGGCGAGGCCAGCGCGGCACCGACCCGGGTCCGGGCTGCGGCCTTGGCATCCGGGGCCACCGCGTCCTCGAGATCGAGGAACACCTCGTCAGCGAGCAGGCCTTTGGCCTTCTCGATCATCATGGGGTTGCTGCCCGGAACCGATAGACAGGTTCTGCGGGGCCGATAGCGAAAGTCCACCCGCAGGCTCCTACTCTTTGTAGTCATGGCGCCGGTGAACAGGGTATACGCGGCGCGGCTGGCGGGGATGGTCGTGCTGGGTCCCGATGGTGAATCCCTGGGTCGGGTTCGCGACGTGGTGATCAGCATCGGTGTCGTCCGTGAACAACCCCGCGTACTGGGCCTCGTCGTCGAGATGACCAGCCGGCGAAGCATATTCGTTCCGATGCTGCGGTTGACCGCGATCGAACCGAACGCCGTCACGCTCAACACCGCCAACCTCTCGCTGCGCCGGTTCGACCAGCACCCGGGTGAGGTGCTGGTGCTGGGTCAGGTGCTCGACACCCGGGTCCGGGTCAACGACCCCGAGCAGGCGCAACTGGACGGTATCGACGTCGTGGTCATTGACCTCGGTATCGAGCAGAGCCGTACCCGGGACTGGCTGGTCACCCGAGTAGCGGTGCGCAGCCTGCGCCGCCTGGGACGCCGGTCGACCGTCACGGTGGTCCAGTGGCAAAACGTTCAGGGTCTTACGCCCTCGGGCTTGGAGATGCCGGGTCAGGGAGTGGCGCAACTGCTGCACCAGTTCGAAGGCCGACGCCCGGTGGAGGTGGCCGACGCACTGCGCGACCTTCCCGCCAAACGCCGCACCGAGGTCATCAACGCCTTCGACGACGAGCGGCTCGCCGATGTGCTGCAGGAGTTGCCCGACGACGACCAAACCGCATTGCTGATGGGTTTGGACACCGAGCGGGCCGC
>SYAA01000155.1 GCA_005789055.1 Actinomycetota bacterium | reverse complement strand
TTGTGGTCAGGCTAGCCAGGTCTGAACCCGCACCGGGCTCGGAAAACAGTTGGCACCAGATCATCTCGCCGCGGAAGGTGGGCGGCAGGAAGCGTTGCTTTTGATCCTCGGTGCCGTACGCCACGATCGAGGGGATCAACCAGGCGGCGATGCCCATTTGCGGCCGCTTGACCAGTCCGGTGGAGAACTCCTGGGCGATGATGATCTGCTCGACCGGATCGGATGCCCGGCCCCAGGGCCGGGGCAGATGCGGCTGCACCCAGCCACCTTCGGCGATCGCGGCATTGCGCTCCTCGCGCGGAATCGCCTTCAGCCCGGCGACTTCGGCGCGGATCTCCGCGCGCAGTTGCTCGGTCTCGGGGTCCAGGTCGATGTCCAGGGTTCGCATGCCGGTGGTGGTGGCGGTGTCAAACACGCGTTGCCCGAACTGCGATGTGTGCCCGAAGGCGGCCACCAGGCCCAGCGTGCGCCGGTAGTAGACGTTGGTGTCGTGCTCCCAGGTGAAGCCGATCCCGCCGTGCACCTGGATACAGTCCTGGGCGCAGTGTTGGGCGGCGACGGGGGCAAGGGTGGCCGCGACTGCCGCAGCGAATTGGTAGTGGGTGGACGCGTCGCCCCAGTCGTTCGCGGCCGCTTCGTCGATCGCGCGGGCCGCGTCCCATACCGCCGCGGTGGCGCGCTCAGTGGTGGCGATCATCTCCGCGCACTTGTGCTTGATCGCTTGGAACTGCCCGATCGGCCGACCGAACTGCTCGCGGATTTTGGCGTACTCCGAGGCGGTCGCGGTGGCCCAGAGGGCGATCCCGACAGCCTCGGCGGACAGCAGCGTGGTGATAATCGCGCGCCCGGCGGACTGCGGGACGGCCGACAGCACGCGATCGGTGCTCACCTCGGCGCCGTCAGCCCGGATCCGGGCCACCGGCCGCAACGGATCCACCGACTTCCATTCCTCGATCTGAAGTTGAGCAGCGTCGAGAACCACCCACGCAACGGTGTTGTCGATCGACACCGGCAGCACGAGCAGTGACGCCTGGGCACCCGCCGGTACGCAGCGGCACTCGCCGCGAATCGTCAGGGTGCCGTCGACCTGGGTACCGGTGAGGTCGGATTCGAGTGCGGCCGCGGCGATCGTCTCTCCGCTGGCGAGTTCGGCCAACAGCTTGGACTCCGGATCGTGGGCCGCAATCAGTGCGCTGGCAATCACCGACGGGATGAACGGGCCGGGAACTGCGCCGTGTCCGAACTCCGCGACCGCCACGGCCAACTCGAGCATGCCGTAGCCCTGACCGCCCACCGATTCGCTCAGGTGCAGACCATGCAGACCCTGATCGGCCGCGGCGCGCCAGAACGGCGGCGGATTGCTGATCGGGGTTTCCAGTGCCTCGTGCAGGACTTCGGCCGGCGCAACGCGGTTGAGAAGTGCCCGGACCGATTCGGCCAGATCCTGGTGCTCAGGTTTGATCGCAATGGGCATGAGGTGAGTCGCCTTCCCTGCTCTCTATTAACCGCTTGGTTGGGACCGAGGGTACTCCCGGGACGGCGCGCGATCAGCGCGGTGGTCGGTGAGCCGCGATAGGGACGCTCGCCCCGCGGTACGGGCCTACAATCCCGTCAGAGGCGAGGAGGAACCGAACATGGGCACGCCGTTGCGGATCGGTCTGGTCGACCGCCCCGTCGGCGACTCGGCCGGACCCCCCTTAGGGCGCCTACGGCGGCGGCGGTCGGCCGGCGCCGAGGACGGCATGATGGGCGTTGCACTGCTGGCCGGGCCGGCGAACGTGATCATGCAACTCGCTCTTCCCGGCGTCGGCTACGGCGTGCTGGAGAGCCGAGTGGAAAGCGGGCGCGTCGACCGCCATCCGATCAAGCGAGCACGGACCACGTTCACCTATCTCGCCGTCGCCAGTCGTGGCACCGAGAAGCAGAAACAGGCCTTCCGCCGGGCAGTCAATCGCGCTCACGCACAGGTGTATTCGACGGACGAGAGTCCGGTTGCCTACAACGCGTTCGACCCCGACCTCCAACTGTGGGTCGGTGCGTGCCTCTACAAGGGCGGGGTGGATGTCTACCGCACATTCGTCGGAGAGATGGACGACGAAACCGCTGATCAGCACTATCGCGACGGTATGGCACTGGCCACGATGCTGCAGGTTCCGGAGCGGATGTGGCCGCCGGACCGGGCCGCATTCGACCGGTACTGGCAGAAATCTCTGGACAGCGTCCACATCGACGACACCGTCCGCGAGTACCTCTACCCCATCGCGGTATCGCGAATAAAGGGGTTCCGTTTGCCCGGACCGGTGCAGCAGTTCAACGAGAGCCTGGCACTGCTGATCACCACCGGCTTCCTGCCGCAACGCTTCCGCGACGAGATGAAGCTGGAGTGGAACCCGGTCAAGCAGCGGGAGTTCGACCGGCTGATGACCGGAATCCGGCTGGCGAACAACCTCGCACCGCGCTTCGTCCGCGCCTTCCCGTTCAATGTCCTTCTGCACGATGTCGACTGGCGTATTCGTACCGGCCGGCCGCTGGTCTGAGAAACCGGCACCCGGGCTGTCAGGACTGCTCGACGGGTCCTGCGCTCCCTCACTCACGAGCAGGGGCGACGACGCGCTTGGTGGCAACCGGTTTGCCCTCCACCCGCGTGACGACCGAGGGCGCGGCCGGTGGGGGAACGAGTCGGCCCTGGACCGGTGCGCCGTTGCGCACCGTAGGTACCGCGACACGTTTGGTCTCGGTCTTGGCGTCCTTATCGCC
This sequence comes from Actinomycetota bacterium, assembly GCA_005789055.1. GTDB lineage: Bacteria > Actinomycetota > Actinomycetes > Mycobacteriales > Mycobacteriaceae > Mycobacterium. Next base: position 2,239 of record SYAA01000155.1, on the reverse strand, counting down.
TGCCGCGGCGGGGTGCATGGCACCGGGCGGGATCAGCGGCAGACCCGCCATACCTGCGGCTGCGGGAGAACCGGCCGCGCCGATGCCCGGCGGCGAAATGCGCAGGGCCGGTGCCGAAGCGGGCGCAGTTCCGGCCGATGGAACAGGTGGCGGTCCCAGTACGCCGGTGGCCGTGGTGCCGGGTACCCCGCCGGGTCCACCGCCCGCGCCGGCACCCCCGGCGGCGCTGGCTCCGCCGTCGCCACCGTCTTCGGTCCAGGTGTCACCGAAGCGGCCGGTATCGCCGAACTCGTCGAACGCGTCATCGAAAGCCAGGTCGGGTTCGGCACTCTCCCCGTCGTCGCCCATTCCGGACCTGGAGACCTGCGCAACGGACTGAGGAAGCTGACCCAGGGCCTGTGGAATCTGACCCAGGGGCTGCAGCACTCCGCCGAGTGCCCCGGCGACGGCGCCGGCGATACCGGCGATCAGTGCGGGGATCTGTGCCGCGGTGCTGTTCAGGTCCGCTCCGGCGCGTTCGTCTTCAGCGCCGAACGCCCGCGCTGATTCGGTGGCCGCGCTGTCACGTTCGGTCTGTTGGGCGATGCTGTCGGCGATGTCGGCGGGGTCATCGGCGTTGGCTGCCAGGCCAAGCATGCGCAGCAGTTGTTCGGTGGGTGTGAGGCCGGCGATCAGGGGATCGGAGGTGATCGTCGGCGGCGGCCCGTCGATGCCGGCCGCCCGCAGATACTGATCCAGATCGGCGTTGAAGATCCCGTCGCTCATCGGAGGTCGGCTGCCTCTGATCCCCGGACACGCGCCTGGAACCAGGCGAAGTGGTAGTTGGCGATCATGGGCGAGCCGTCGATGAGCGCCGCAACGGCGGCCAGCAATTGCCAGTCGCCTACTGCGGCCGGCACGACCGCATCGGGGTAGTCGTCCAGTACGTCGTGACCGACGGCGCGAAGGTGATCGCGAAGCAGGGCAATTTCGGAATCCAGGCATCCGGTGCGCGCGACGCCCGCCCGGGCCAGGGTGTGGACGATGCGTGGCAGGCCCGAACGCCACCTCGTCGCCCGGGTCAAGTCCCAGCCGAGGTCCTCGACCGCGGTGGTGCGACGCGCGCTGATCGACATCGGCGGCGGCTCTTCATCGACGGCCGGAACGACCCTCGCATGCGTTGGGTCGTAGGCGGCCAACTGGACAGCGTCGTGAAGCAACGCGGTCAGGTCCGCGTTCCGTATGCCCGGCTCCAGCAACCGCACCCCGGCCGGAATTCCGACGTGCGGGGGAATCCAGCCATAGGCCAAGTCGGTCACCAGAACCGCAGTGCCGTCTGGCCTTTCGCCGACTGCCCAGCGTAAATCGGGCTCCTGGACTACCACCGCTGCCAGGAGTCGGCTGAGCCGGTTCCGCGCCGCTGCTCTGCTGGCTCCGTAGCCGGCGACCGCACCGGCAGCGACGGCACCCGCGGCGGCAGCCACCGCGGATGCCGGCTGCGGGCGCACCATCGTCGTGGGGGTGATCCCCGCCGTGCCAGCGGAACTGACCGGCGCCGATGTCGGTGCACTCCAGACCGGCGGTGGTGCGGCACTTCCGCGCGGCGGCCGCAGTTCCGCGCCGTAACCGGGGAGCGGCCTGCCCGTCGTCGCGGGCCTTTCAAAGGCGATCCGCGATGGCGCGACGGGTGACACCGGGGGCAGGGCGGCGACGCCCGCGCTGAGAAGGGGTGTGCCCAAACCGGGTGTGCCGGAATAGAGGCTGCCCGGAGTCACGGCGGGCGTCAGCGAATCGGCACCGGGTTGCGGGGTCGGGGTCGCCGGTTGCCCATTCAGCGCGTTCACCGCACCCGCCGCTAGTGCTTCGGCACCAGCTGCCAGTGGCGCGCCCGCGGCGGCGCCGTCGGCGACGTGGTCGGCGAGGGAATCGGGAGCTGGTGCCTGTGCCGGCCCGGCGACGCTGCTCCCCGAGGTCGACGCCGTCCCTGCCGTTTGTTCGGCAACGATGGCGCTGACCTGTGTGTGGATGAATTCGGGATTAGGTGAGCCGAATGCGCGCTGAAGATCAATACCGTTGGTGCGCAGAAACTCCCGGGCTGATACGGGCGCATCCCCGGTTATCAGAACCGTGTGAATCGCGTCGCAGAGGTTTGCACTGCAACTCGCCGCCCTCGTGTTGGCCCGCACTTGGGCTTCCGTCACGGTCTGCACCAGTGCGCCGATCTTCTCGGCGGCGGTGCCGGTGGAATCCAGGATCCGGC
>SYAA01000154.1 GCA_005789055.1 Actinomycetota bacterium | reverse complement strand
CTATGAGGTCAACGAGGTGTTCTTCGAAGATGTCCGGGTGCCGGCGAATCAACTCGTCGGTGAGGAGAACGCCGGGTGGAGTTACGCGAAGTTCCTGCTCTCCAACGAGCGAACCGGGAGTGCCCGGCTCGGCACCACCAAGGCCTGGCTCGCCGAGGTCAAGGAACGCGCCACCAAGACACCGCAGGGCCACGCCACGCTGCTGGACGATCCGCTATTCGCCGCCCGGGTCGCCGAGGTGGAGGGCGAGTTGCTGGCGCTGGAACTCACCCAGATGCGCGTTAGCGAGGACGAGGCCAGTGGAAAGCCGAACCCAGCATCGTCGATCCTGAAACTGCGGGGCAGCCAGCTGCAGCAGGCCGTCACGGAACTACTGGTGGAGGTGGCCGGCTCGGATGGCCTTCAGGTTGAGGCTGGCGGGCACAACGCCGCGGCCAAGTACCTCAACTATCGAAAGACATCGATCTACGGCGGCAGCAACGAGGTTCAGCGCAGCATCATCTCCGCCACGATCCTGGGTCTTTGAGATCCGGGGACTCTAGAGAAACACCGGGACACGACGATGAACTTTGACCTGACCGAAGAACAGCAGATGCTGGCCGACACCGCTCGCGAGGTGTTTACCCGCAGCTACGACACCGAGAGCCGAAACAAGGCCGTCGACTCCGACCTTGGCTGGAACCGGGAAGTCTGGCAGCAACTCGCCGATATCGGCATCCTCGGACTGGGCTTCGACCCTGATGAGTCCGGACCGATCGAGGTGATGGCAGTGATGACCGAAATCGGTCGCCGACTGGCTCCGGAACCAGTCGCGGCGGCAGCCCTGATCCCCGGAGCGGTGATCGCCGCCCACGGTTCCGACGAACAACGCGCACTGCTCGACGATGTTGCCGCCGGCGAGCGGCTGCTGGCCTTTGCCCACACCGAGTCGGGTGGGCGTGGTTCGCCCGAATTAACAACGCGCGCAACCGAACAGGGTGGGGCGTGGACGCTGACCGGGCGCAAGACCCCGGTGCTCGCCGGCGACAGCGCTGACATTTTCGTGGTCACCGCCGCGCTATCAGGCGGCGGCTCCGGGTTGTTTCTCGTTGACGGCGACGCGACATCCCGGCAACCATTCCGAACCTTCGACGGCCAGCGCGGTGCCGATGTTGAATTCGACGGCGCCGCCGCCACACCGCTTGGCACGGGAGGTGACGCAACGGCTCACATCGACGCCGCGGTGATCCGGTTCCAATCGGCGCTGTGCGCCGAAGCCGTCGGCGCGATGGACGAGTCACTGCGGTTGACCACCGACTACCTCAAGGCTCGAAAGCAATTCGGCGTACCGCTCAAGACCTTTCAAACCCTCACTCAGCGAGCGTCCGACATGTACGTCTCATTGGAACTGGCCCGCAGCATGAACTTCTATGCCGCGATGTGTGTGGCCGATGGGCGCTTCGACCCCTTGGTGGCCGCGCGGGCCAAGTTACAGATCGGCCGGTCCGGCCGCCATATCGCGCAGGAGGCCATCCAGTTGCACGGCGGCATCGGCGTGACGGCCGAATACCCGATCGCGCATTACGCCGCCCGATTGACCGCCATCGACCAGACCTTCGGCTCATCAACCGATCAGTTGCGCTATCTGAGCGGCCAGGTCGGCAACTACGGGGTAGCCGTTCTCTAGGGCGCAACGCCCAAGAGTGCATCAACCGCTCGCGCTAACTCCGAAGGCGCTGCAGCATTACGGCCGCCGTATTCCAGCAAGTCCGTGACCCAGCCATCAACCGCGGCAAGAGCCTTCGGCGTATCGAGATCGTCAGCCAGATAGCGCCGCAGCCGACCGATGACGTCGGTCGCATCTGGGCCCGACTGCATACTCAGCGCGGTGCGCCAGCGACTCAACCGGGCGTCGGCCTCGGCCAGCACATCGTCGCTCCAGAACCGGTCACTGCGGTAATGCCCGGCCAGCAGTCCGAGCCGAATCACCGCCGGGTCCACACCGTCAGCCCGGAGTTGTGAGACCAGAACCAGGTTGCCGCGACTTTTCGACATCTTGTGGCCGTCCCATCCGATCATTCCGGCGTGGACGTAGTGTCGCGCGAATCGCCTCTCACCGGTGACCGATTCGGCATGCGCGGCGGAGAACTCGTGATGCGGGAATATCAGATCGCTGCCGCCACCCTGAACATCAAACCCGAACCCGATGCGGCTCAACGCAATTGCGGAGCATTCGATGTGCCAACCAGGTCGGCCCGGGCCGAACGGGGACGGCCAATTCGGCTCGCCCGGCCGCTCAGCCCGCCACAGTAGCGCATCCAGTGGCTCGGCTTTGCCGGACCGCTCCGGGTCTCCTCCGCGCTCGGCGTACAGCCTTCGCATCGTGTCGCGGTCGTAGTTGGATTCATAGCCGAACTGATTCGTGGCATCGGCGCGAAAGTAAACATCGGGGTGATCGGGGTCCTCGACGATATAGGCGGCACCGGAAGCGAGAAGCTTTTCGATCACCTCGACCACCTCGTCGATCGCCTCGGTAGCTCCGATGTAATCCTGCGGCGGAAGCACTCGCAGCGCGGTCATGTCGTCGCGGAACAGTTGGGTTTGCGCTGCGCCCAATTCGCGCCAGTCGACCCCGTCGCGGGTGGCTCGTTCAAAGAGTGGGTCATCGATGTCGGTGACGTTTTGGACGTAGTGCACCCCGTGGCCGTTGTCCAGCCAGACCCGATAGATGAGATCGAATGCCAGATAGGTGGCAGCGTGACCCAGATGGGTCGCGTCGTAGGGCGTGATTCCGCAGACGTACATCGTCGCGGTGTCCCCCGGTGCGGTGGGCCGCACCTG
>SYAA01000153.1 GCA_005789055.1 Actinomycetota bacterium | reverse complement strand
TCGCTGCCATAGACGCCGTCGGCGAACCGGTGGTGCTGCTCGGCGCCGGTGAGCACGTCATGGCGGATCAGGCCGTCGAACAGGAACCACCCGGGTTTGGCGGTGGCCGCGTAGGCATAGCGGTACGGTTCGCCGCCGTGGCCGGCATTGATCGTCCCGAACTCGGAGATGCTGTCGCTTAACGGTTCCTCGGTGGTGGCCCCGGTCCGCAGATTCAGTCGCCAGCGGTGTAGGCGGGATTGCATTCGGTCGAGAGCGAGGAACCGGAAGGCGCGCTGCCATCGGGATCCGTCGCCGGTGTCGGCTGGCTCGGGGTCGCCCTGGAAGAATCCGTCAAGCACGATCTCGTCGCCGTCCTCGTAGGCGTTGGTGAAATGCAGCACGAAGGTGGGGTCGGCTTCGAACCAGCGGATGTCGGCGGCGTCGCCTCGTCGCGGCAGCACCGCGAACCGAGACGGCATATCCCGGTGGAAGCGGGCGACGTGGACGTCTTGCTTCAGCAGTTCCGGATCCCAGAACAATGGGAAGTCGTTGAAGATGGCGTAGTTCCGGGTGAATGCCATGTCGTGCGGTAGACGTGGTCCGGGAAGTGGAACATCGACGTAATGCACCAGGTCGTTATTTGCGTCGACGGTGCCGTAATGCAGATAGGGCGAGCGCTTGCTGTAGTTGAAGAACAGCATCTCGCCGGTGCGGTCATCAACCTTCGGATGCGCTGAAACTCCCCAGTCGGCGGGGAATCGGCCGTTGAATGTCTCCCTACCGAGGGTGCTGCCGGTGTTGGGGTCGATGCGGTAGAGATCACCGCACTGATAGAAACTGGTGAGCGCGGTACCGCGGTGCACCACAACGTCGGTACTCGAAGCGTCCTTGAGCAGTGTTCGCGCGCCCCAGCCGTGGTCGACCTTGGCGAGCGATAACGGCTCGGCCAGGCCCGGCCACAGCGGTCCGCCGGCATCGTTTTCGGCCTCGAACGCCTCGGTCCGCACAAAGCGGTTGCGGTAGAACGCTTTTCCATCCCGGAAGCCGACGATGTGCAGCATCCCATCGCCGTCGAAGGGATGGTAGGACTTCAGCGCGGGATGCAGCGGATTCTCGGTGTTGCGAAGATAGATTCCGTCGAGGTCGGCGGGGATCTCGCCCTCGACGATCATCAGATCATCGGTGTGCCACTCGGTGGTCTGCGGCCGCCACGGTCCACTTCGGTACGGGTGGTCGTCGTCCTCGGGCAGGGTCGATAGGAACTTGCCGACGATCTCAACGTCCATTACGGGCTACCGTTCAATTCGCCATCGCCGGCGGCGATCACGAAACTCACTGTGGTCGCGGTGCTTCCGCCGAAATTGAGGGTGCCGAACCGCCGTGCGCCGCGCACCTGGTAGTCGCCGGCCAGACCGCTGACCTGTTTGGCGGCGTCGAGCATCATCCGAATGCCGGAGGCGCCGACCGGGTGGCCGCCACCGATGAGGCCGCCACTTGGATTGATCGGCAGGCGCCCGTCGATCCCAATGTCCCCACCCTCGATCGCCTTCCAGGACTCGCCCGGCCCAGTCAGTCCGATGTGATCGATGGCCAGATACTCACTCGGAGTGAAGCAGTCGTGCACTTCGAATCCGTCCAGGTCGTCGAGAACCACTCGCGCACGGCCAAACGCATCGTGCACCGCGGCGCGCACGTGCGGAAGGACATAGGGATTGTCGGCGTCGCGGTCGAGTTTCTGGCGCAGACCCAGCCCGACGGTGCGGTGCCCCCATCCCTGGATCAGCCCGATCGGCCGCACGCCGGGGTGCTCGCGAAGGAAATCATCGCCGACGAGGACCACGCCGGCACCGCCGTCGGTCATCTGACTGCAGTCGAATCTTCGGATCCGGCCCTCCACGGGTGGGTTGACCGAGTCGTCGCCACCGTCGGCGATCAGATCGGGTACCTGCCAGTCGCGGGTCTGGGCGTTGGGATTGCGGCGGGCGTTGGCGAGGTTGAGGGCGGCGATCGCGTGCAGGTGAGTGTCGTCGATGCCGAATCGGCGGTCGTATTCGTCGGCGATCTCGGCGAACATCGACGGCCACAGGAACTTGGCGTCGGCGCCCTCGTGGCCGGTCCAGGCGGCCGCGCCCAGATGTCGGGCGGCGGTGTCGCCGGACACGGTCTTCTCCAGTTCCATTCCGACGACCAGTGCGGTCCGATAGTTGCCGGCGCGCAGATCGGCGATCGCGGCCAGTGCGGCGACACTGCCCGACGCGCAGGCCGCCTCATGCCGCGTGGCCGGAGTGTCCCAGAGGCCGTCGCACACCGTCGCCGGCATGGCGCCGAGGTGCCCCTGGGCGGCGAACATCTCGCCGAAGGCGTTGGCGACGTGGACCACCCCAATGTCGGTGGCATCAATCACCGCGTCGGCCAGGGTCTGATCGACCACCTCGCGGGTCAGGTCGGCGAAATCCCGGCCCTCCCGGCTCAGATTCCGGGCGAAATCGCTCTGGTATCCACCGAGGATCCACACGTGCGAGCTCACCGAGTCAGGCTACTCCCGGCGGCCCGCGGCCCCGTGTCGGTGTGTGCCTGGCAAACCCGAGGACTAAGGTCCCTTATGTTACTTTCAGGAATGTATTAGACAGGTCACACGTCCGCGAAGTTCGGTGGACCAACTCTTCAGGGGGAACAGAGACATGAGCAGTTCCACACGCCCGTTCGCTTCGACCGCACTGGCACTTGCCACCGCCGGCGCGCTGATCGCCACGACGCCTGTCGCCATCGGCAACGCCGCGGTGCCGACGCCCGAGGCGACCCCGGTGACAGCCGATATCGACCTTCTGTCGAGTTCCAAGGGTGGCGGTTGGAAGGTCAAGGGCGACGTCTATATCGGCTACTTCGGCGCCGGATCCTTCGACTCCGACGACGATGACGACGACGACGACGAGTACCAGGGAAACAGCTACTCCGATGACGATGACGATGACGACGATGACGACGATGACCACGACGGCAGGGGCGGCTTCGGATCATTCGTCACCGATTTCCTCGCCAACAACCAGGCTGAGGTCATCGCGGTCACCGCGATGATCCCGGTCTTCAACCTCGGCCCGGTTGCGGTCGGCAACTCATTGCTGGCTAACGCCTACTACGACGGCTACAACGGCTCGGCTACCGGCGTGGACGGTGTCGTCAGCTACGTCACCAGCCAGATCGGCGTTCCGCCGGCCGACCTGGTGCAGGGCCTCGTGCTGGGCGCGACCTCCCGGATTCCGCAGTTCAACCTCGGCCCGGTTGCGGTCGGCAATTCACTGCTGGCCACCGCCTACTTCAGCGGTTACAACGGTTCGCCCACCGGGATCCCCGGCCTGGTCTCCTATGTCACCAGCCAGCTCGGAACTTCGGCGGCACCGGCACCCGTCGCTGCACTGAAGGCCAGCGCAGTCAAGGCCGGCGCTGCCGCCGCGGTGAGCATTCCGTCGGTAGCGGCAGCTCGCTCCGCGGTAGATGTCGCCGAGGCCGGCGACAACAGCGCCGCGGGTATCGCGAAAGCCGACAGCGTTCGCGCCGAGCGCTCGGTCAGTGGTCGGGTGGTCGCTAAGGCCGCTCGTGCAGCCGGCCAGGCGAAGGCCAGTGCCGCCCGTGCGACAGCCGGTTCGGCCGCCGACGCGAGCTGAGCACGGCCAGCGCGATAGCTGACGCAAGAAAGCGAGAGAGCCCCGAGCCGAACGGTTCGGGGCTCTCTCGTATCGCGTCGTGCAATCGCGTCGTGCACAACGCGTCCGTGCCCCCGGCATGATTCGAACATGCGACACCGGCTTTAGGAGAGCCGTGCTCTATCCCCTGAGCTACGGGGGCGGACCGGATGGCAGCTTACCGCCCTCTTGCCCAGCGTCCGATCGCCCAGCGTCCGATCACCCAGCGTCCGATCACCCAGTGTCCGATCACCGTTGCGCTCATCGCAGTGCGCTGATCGCCTGCGCGAAGTATGGGCCGTGATAATCCTGCACGGTGAAGTAGGTGACGCCGTAACTGTCGCGCAGCCTGCGAAGCGTGTCGATGATGTCGGTCGGGGTTCCGCTCAGCACAGTGGGCATGGCCATGAGTTGCTCATCGCTCGCGCCCGGGAAGTAGGCCCGGGTAAGCGTGAGATCCGGGATGCCCGAGGAGTCGGTCGGCACCGCGGTGATCGCGAGGTTGAGTTCGAGGTCGGCGAACCGCGCACCGGCGGCGCCGCGAACGAAGTCCACGCGTTCGGCCATCGGGTCGGTGCCGGAGCCGTCGGGTAGTCCGCCGCCGGTGAATCCGATGATGTCGGCGTGCTGCGCGGCGATCGTGAGTACCTTGTCACCGTTGCCGGCGATCAGCAGCGGAATAGTCGGTGCGACGTCATTGAGATAGGTCGTCACATGACGCAGGTGCGCAACCCGTTCCCCCGCGCTGGGATACGGAATTTCGGCGGCCTCGAATTCTTCCCGCACATACCCGGTTCCCAGGCCGAGTTCGAGTCGGCCATCGGAGAGCAGATCGGTGTCGACCGCGTCGCGGGCAAGCAATGCGGGCGAATAGAACGCGGCGTTGAGTACAAAGGTGCCCACCCGGATGGTGCGCGCTGCTTCGGCGGCAGCCACCATCGCGGGAAAGGGTGCGGGCGCCCCGATGTGATCGGGGAAATGAACAACATCGAATCCGAGACCCTCGAACTTGCGTACCTTCTCGCGCAAGCGATCCGCCGATTTGATCGACCGCAGTCCGATACCGAAACGGAAATCTTTTGCCATCGGCGAATCAGAGCAGCGGCAGTTCGGCAATGAGCGGGCCGGTGGGCCGGGTCGAACCCGATCCGGGCTCGACGGTGAACGCCAGTTTTTTCGAGTCGCCGAGGTTGTCGAGTACGGCTGTCGTCGACGGAGCCACCGCCTCAGCATCCATGGTCCCGGCGGAGGTTGTGGCCCCGTCGCTGATCAGCCACATCTGGTACACGGTGCCGGGTGCGGGCGGCGGCACGTCGTTCATCACCAGCACGCCGGCATTGCGATCCCGGGAGAACACCACGGTCGCGGTGCCACCGGCCGGGATGGCGCCGGAGATGGTGCTGACGTCGGCAGCGGCGAACACCTGCTGCGCGGTCGACGGCTGTGGTGCGGGAGGCCGAATCCACAGACCGATTCCCGCGGCAGTGATACCGATCGCCAATGCGGCCGCCGCCGACATCCATGCGGTGCGGCGGCGCGGTTTCGACGGCAGCACCCGCACGTTGTCGTCGGCGACTGCGGCAAGCAGTCGACGGCGTAAGTCGGCAGGAGGTTCCGTGGCGTCGGCTCGCGACACCACGGCCATGGTCTCGCGAACCGCGCGCACCTCGTCGTAGAAGGCATCGGCCACGGCCGACCCGGCCGCGACCACCCGGCCCTCGATCCCGTCCCGTTCGTCGTCGGAGAGCGCGTGCAGTGCATAGGGCACCGCAAGTTCCAGTAGGTCTGCGCTGGGGGAGTGGGGCTGACTCATCGCGGCTCCCTCATCCCACACCCAGGCAGTTGCGCAGGCCGCGCAGCCCGTCACGCATCCGCGACTTCACCGTGGCCAGATTCGCCGACAGCCGTTCGGAGACTTGCACATAGGTCAGACCTTGGTAGTAGGCGAGTTCGAGGCATTCGCGCTGCAGATCCGTCAGGCCTTCCATACACGCGGCGACCCGTTGGCGCTCCTCTCCGGCGATCACCTCGTCGCTCACGTGGTCGGAGGGCCGGTCCGCTGTCGCTGCCCCGTAGCGTGCATCGCGTTGGCCGGCGGCTTGTTCCGCACGGACGCGGTCTACTGCGCGGCGGTGAGCCAGCGTGAGCAGCCAGGCCAGTGCGCTTCCCGATGCGGGGTCGTAAGCCTCGGCCGTCCGCCACACCTGGAGATAAACGTCCTGGGTGGTCTCTTCGCTGTATCCGCGGTCGCGCAGCACCCGGGTAACCATGCCGTAGACCCTCGATCGGGTGGCGTCGTAGAGCGCGGCGAACGCCTCGGCGTCTCGGTTTCCGACGCGGCGAAGCAGCACGTCGAGGTCGACAGTCGTCACCGGCCGGGGCCGCTCGTCATCGAAGCCATTGCCCGGAAGCGTAACCGCACCATCGGTGACGCGGTCAAGGACTTGCGTCACAGCGGTGCCAGCGAGCGGCCGCCGGTGGTCCATCCGGTGCCTTGAACTGCCGGGGTGTGGACGGTCTGGGTGCCGGTCCGCGGCGTCACCGGGATACCTCGAAGGCGCATCACGATGGCTTGGAAGCGCAGACCGAGCGCTGCCATCTGCGGCGCCAGCGGATTGGTTAGCTGCATCAGCAGAATCTGACCTACGGTTGCGGGACGTCGGGCGCCGCGCCAGGTGGCGACCATCGCGGCATGACTGTCGCGGTGCTGCGACACCGTGAGATCGAGCTGTTCCCCGGGCTCGGGCACCCGCACCAGGAAGTAGCCGTCCTGCAATCCCGCGTTGCGGGGTGCGCCGACGACCGGCACCGGCCCGTCCTCGCCCGGCGGAACCAGGTACGCGGTTCGCTCACCGCGGACGTTCTGCACCTCGGCGACGACGCACCGCAACGCGCCGCCGGCGTCGTGGCACCAGAACAGGCTCAGGGGGTTGAACGCCCGCCCGAGCACCCGGGGCATCAGCATGGCGGTGATCCGGCCGCCGGGAAGGAACACCCCGTGCTCGGCGAGGACGGCGTCGACCCGCTGGCGGATGGTGTCTCCAGCATTGCCGTCGAAGTGATCGGCGCCCTCGAACCGGGCAAACGGCCGCAGCCAGCGCGGCAGTTCGGGGAGATCATCGAGATCGACGTACCAGGTGTAGCTGCGGTGCTCGGCATAGTGCTGAACCGGCGATCGGTGCAGGTGGGTGACCCTGGTGGGGTAGAGCGCGGTGCTCGTCGCGATTGCCATGACCGTCATTCGGAGCGGCCCGCCGCGCGGATGGGTGGGATGTGACGCCCATCACCGGGCGGTCAGGTACCCGTCCCCGACGGTCAGGTACCCGTCCCGGACAGTCAGGTAACAGTGAGATAGATCAGCGCAGCATTGAGCAGCGTGATGACCCCGGCCACCGACCAACCCAGCACCGAGGTCAGCGTCGAATTCGCATCATCGCCCATGAGGTCTTTGTTGGCCGTCAGCCGCATCAGGGGCACCAGCGCAAATGGAATACCGAATGACAGCACCACCTGGGAGAGCACCAGGGCGCGGGTCGGATCCACTCCGCTGGCCAGCACGGCCAGCGCCGGAAGCAGGGTGACCAGTCGGCGCACCAGTGCCGGGAAGGATCTGCGCAACAGGCCCTGCATGATCATCGCTCCGGCATAGGCGCCCACCGACGCCGACGCCAGGCCCGAGGCGAGTAGTCCGATGGCGAATAACAGCGCGACCGCGGGGCCGAGGGTCTGCGCGACCGCGGCATGCGCGCCCTCGATGGTGTCGGTGCCATCGCGGCCGCGCAGGTTGGTCGCCGCCACCAGCAGCAGTGCCAGGTTCACCGCGCCGGCAACGAGCATCGCGATGCCGACGTCCCAGCGGGTTGCCCGCAGCAGCATCGCCCGCCCGGGACCCGGCGCCGGGTGGCCGTGCCGTTCGCGGGCCAGTCCGGAATGCATGTACACCGCGTGTGGCATCACTGTCGCTCCGAGCATTGCAGTGGCCAGCAGCACGCTCTGCACCCCGTCGAACCGGGGAACCAGACCGCCGATCACCGCTGCGGCCGGTGGCGGGTTTACCACCAGAGAGGCCAGGAAACCGATGGTGATGATCAGCAGCAGTCCGACGATGACCCGCTCGAAGACCCGCGGGCCATTGCGGTCGCCGATGAGCAGCAGTAGTAGCGACACCGCACCGGTGATGACGCCGCCGAGGATCAGGGGGAGCCCGAACAGCAGATGCAGGGCGATCGCACCGCCGATGATCTCGGCAACGTCGGTGGCGATGGCGACGAGTTCAGCCTGTGCCCAGTAGGCGATTCGGGTCGATGTCCGGGTCCGGTCGCGCACCGCTTCCGGCAGCGTGGCACCGGTGACCAGGCCCAGCTTGGCGCTGAGGTACTGCACCAAGCCCGCCATCACGTTGGCCGCGACGATCACCCACACCAGCAGGAAGCCGAACTGCGCCCCTGCGCTGACGTTGGCCGCGATGTTGCCCGGGTCGACGTAGGCGATTGCGGCGACGAAAGCCGGGCCGAGCAGGGTCCAACCGGGTCTGGGCAGCCTAGTCTTTGCGGCCAGCGTACAACCCTCTGCCGGTGATCAGTGGCAGGTCAAGGGTGGTGCGGATGCCCGGCTCCGCGGCGATCACAGCGGGGATCGCATTAACGATCCGGGTGGCGGTGGCCAGTACGCCGGCGTAGTTGTGGTCGCCGTTGGGGCTGCTCAGGCAGATGTCCATCGCGTAGCACGGTTCGCCGGTGATCTCGATGCGGTAGTTGCCGCCCTCCTGGGCCGGCTGCGGCCAGTCCGGGCACATGTCATCGCGTAAGCGGGTGATGTGCTCCAGCACCACCACCGGCGCTCCGTTGACCATGCCGAGCACCTCGAACCGCAGCGCGGCCGCGGTGCCCGCCGGGATGTGTCCGGACGCGATGTCGAAGGCGTCCGGTGCGGGCACGCGAACGCAGGTCTCTTTCAGTTCGTCGAGTTCCACGTCAAGTCCGGCAGCGATCTGCCGCACCACCGAACCCCATCCGATACTGAGCACTCCGGGTTGCAGCAGCATCGGGATCTCGTCCATCGGCTTGCCGAAGCCCATCACATCGAACATGACTGTCGCGCTGTCGTAGGTGGCGTAGTTGACAATCTCGATACACCGCACCTGCTCGACGCTCTGGCAGGTACCGGCGAGAGCCATCGGGAACAGATCGTTGGCGAAGCCCGGGTCGATTCCGTTGACGAAAAGACTCGAATTGCCTTCGCGCGCAGCATCTTCCAGCGGAGTGATCATCTCGTCGGGAATGACTTTCCAGGGCCATTGCAAAAACACCGGCCCGCTGCCCACAACATTGACGCCGGCGGCCAGGATGCGGCGATAGTCCTCCAGTGCCTCCACGATCCGGTTGTCGGCCATCGCGTTGTACACCGCGCAGTCCGGCTTGGTGGCAAGCACCTCGTCGAGGTCGTTGGTGGCTTTGATACCGGTCGGCGTGTCGAGCCCGGCGAGTTCGGCGGCGTCCATACCGGCCTTGGCCGCCGAGGACACCCACACCGCCGTCAGGTCGTAGTCGGGATTGGCGATCAGCGACCGCAGGGCGTGACCGCCGACGTTTCCGGTGCCGATCTGTGCGACGCGGATGGGCATGGGGGCTCCTTCGATAGGGATTCGGGGAAACTACAGATCCGGGATGGGCAGGTCGAGGTTGGGCACCGTCAGGCCGCCGTCGACTTCGATCATCTTGCCGGTCAAGTAGTCCGCAGCGGGCGACGCGAGATAGACGGCTGCGGCGGCGATATCGACGGGGTCGCCGAGGCGTCGCATCGGGGTGGCCTTCTCCATCGGCTCACGCAGGGCGTCGTTGGAGGCCACCACGTCCAGCGCAGAGGTCATGATGGAACCCGGCGCTATCGCGTTGACCCTGATGCGCGGGCACAGATCTAGGGCGGTGAGCCGGGTGTATTGGGCCAGTGCGGCTTTCGCGGTGCTGTAGGCCGCGAATCCACGGCCCGCGGTACGGCCCATCGTCGAGGTGATGTTGATGATGTTCCCGCCGCCGGAGTGTTCGAGCATCAGCGGCACCGCGGCCACGGTCAGCGCGTGGGCGGTCAGCACGTTGAAAGTGAACGCGTCGCGCATCTGCTTGACGGTGGTGGTCAACAGCGTGTTGGGCATGCTGCCGCCGACGTTGTTGACGACGATGTCGAGTTTGCCGAACGCCTCAACGGCCTGCCCGGCCAATTCGGCGGTGGCTTCGGGTTGGGCCAGATCGGCGACGACGATGTGCGCTCGGCGGCCGAGTGCCCCGACCTGGGCTGCTACCGACTCCAGTTCGGACTTCGTCCGCGCGGCGATGAGAACGTCGGCGCCGACTTCGGCGAACGCGACAGCGATCGCGGCGCCAAGTCCACGTCCAGCACCGGTGACTACGGCCACTTGTCCGTCCAGGCGGAATCTGTCCAGGATCACATCGGCTCTCTTCCCTTGTCGCGGTTCACCGTAACAAGGTAGACGGGCGCTCTGAGCCGAAATTTCGAACGTTTTTGTAACACGTTCTACTTTTTGGCGGGCACCTTCCGCGCGGGTGCCTTCTTGGCAGGTGCTTTCTTGGCGGCTGCCTTTTTGGCAGCAGCGGCGGACATGGGTGCCTTTTTGGTGGCTGCCTTCGTGGCGGGCGTTCGAGGCGGGGCGTCGGAATCCTTGTTGGCAGACTGTTCGCGTCGGCGGCGCACGCTGGCCTCAAGTTTGGCCAGCAGGTCGGAGACGTCTTCGGTCTCGTCGAGCTTGGCGGGAGTCTCCGCCGTGGCGAAAGCCTGCCCACCGGCGAGCTTCGACTCGACGAGCACCTGCAGCTGTTCCTGGTAGGTGTCGGTGTACTGCTCGGGATGGAAGTCCGATGCCATCGACTCGACCACCTGCCCGGCCATTTTGAGTTCCGGGGCCCGGACATCGACGTCTCCGTCGAGTGCCGGGAAATGCGGTTCGCGGATCTCGTCGGGCCACAGCAGGGTGTGCACCACCATCACCTGGCGCTTGCCGAAATTCTTGATGCGCAGAGCCGCCAGTCGTGTCTTGTTGCGCAATGCGAAGTGGACGATGGCGACGCGGTCGGTCGAGGCGAGCGCTTTGGCAAGGAGCACATAGGACCTCGAGGACTTGCCATCCGGTTCCAGAAAGTAGCTGCGGTCGTAGAGCAGTGGGTCGATCTCGCTGGCGGGAACGAACTCTAGGACTGCGATCTCGTGGCTGCGCTCCTCCGGCAGCGTGGCGATGTCCTCCTCGGTGATCACCACCATCTGGCCGCTGTCTGCCTCGTAGGCCTTGGCGATGTCCCGGTACTCCACCACCTCGTCACACTCACCGCAGACACGCTGGTACTTGATCCGACCGTTGTCTGCTGCGTGCACCTGATGAAACTTCAGGTCGTGGTCCTCGGTGGCGCTGTAAACCTTTACAGGCACGTTGACCAGACCGAACGCGACAGAACCCTTCCAGATGGAACGCATGAGTCCAGTATGCCGAAGACCGGATAGCCCGGGTTAGATCGCCGGGACTAACTCGGGATTCAGGCCGAGGGGTATCTCGGGATTGGCCCCCGGGGCGTCGTCGATGTAGACGCTGTTCGGCGCGGGCAGGCACTCCCCGGGCTCCGGGATCTGACCGGCAGTGCAGAACGGAACCCAGTCGTCGGGATCCGCAGCGGCGATCGGTGCGCCCACCAGTGTGGCACCGGCCAGTGCTGCAACCATCGTTGCTGCGAACACCAGTCGAGGGGCCTTCGAGCACCTCTTCATTGGTTTAGCCTATCAGCGAGTAATACGTTGGCCTTGTGATTGACATTTGGCCGCCGGGCGCCACCAAGGGACCGTTGGTCAAGCTGACCAACCCGGACAAGGTGCTCTATCCGGCGACGGACGGCGTCGGGCCCACCACCAAAGCCGACGTGTTCGGGTACTACACGTCGATCGCCGAGGTCATGCTGCCGCATCTCGACGGACGACCAGCCACCCGCAAGCGCTGGCCGGACGGCGTCACCGAACCCTCGTTCTTTGAGAAGGACCTGCCCAAGTACGCCCCGGACTGGCTGGTCCGGGGCACCCTGGTGCACCGGTCCGGAGCCGCCGTCTACCCGATCATCGACACGGCGACGGCGCTGGCCTGGATCGCTCAGCAGGCAGCGCTGGAAGTCCATGTGCCGCAATGGCGTTTCGGCCCCGACGGCCGCCCCGGTCTTGCCAATCGGCTGGTGTTCGACCTCGATCCCGGCGACCACGTGACCATGGAGCAACTCGGTGAGGTCGCGCACGCGGTACGAGAACTCGTCGGCGACATCGGCCTGAGCGTCTATCCGGTGACCAGCGGCAGTAAGGGTCTGCACCTCTAC
>SYAA01000152.1 GCA_005789055.1 Actinomycetota bacterium | reverse complement strand
TTGCCGGGCGTGGTGGCCACCGCGACCTGCCCACGGATCACCCGACTCATCCGCGGGTCACTCTCCAGTCCGGAAACATCGGCTTCGATCTGCAATGCCACCGGGCACATCGGCAGAACCCTGCCCTTCACCCCGAGGATGTGGCCGAGTTCGTCGAGGGCCGCCACCGGATCGGCGAGCACCTCGTTGAGTCCGGCGAGCAGAAGATTGCCGATCGGGTGGCCCGCCAATGCGCCGCTGCCGCCGAATCGGTGCTGAATGATCGTGGCCCACAGTCGGCCGTGCGGGCTGTCCGATGCCAGGGCCGCCAGCGCCATCCGAAGATCACCCGGCGGTATGACGTCGATCTCGGACCGCAACCGGCCCGATGAACCACCATCGTCGGCGACGGTGACGACTGCGGTGACGTGCGGCGTGAGCCTGCGCGCAGCAGACAGCGTCGCATATAGACCGTGTCCACCGCCCATCGCGACGATGCGCGGGTTACCCGACCCGGTCGTCGCACTCGTGGCCGCCGCGGATGTCATTCGCGCCCCAGGTCCCGGTGCAGGACCCGCACCGAGAGTTGGGAGTCCTCGGTCAGCAGTCCGGCAAGTGCCTCGGCGATGGCGACGCTGCGATGCTTCCCGCCCGTGCAGCCGATGGCCACCGTCATGTACCTCTTGCCCTCCCGGGTGTAGCCGTCCGCCACCAGCCGCAAGAGTTGATAGTAGGTCTGCAGAAACTCCGCGGCGCCGGACTGGGCGAGAACGTAATCCCGGACCGCCGGTGACTGGCCGGTCTGCGAACGCAGTTCGTCCACCCAGTGCGGATTAGGTAGGAACCGCACGTCCATCACCATGTCGGCGTCCATCGGTAGGCCGTACTTGAAGCCGAACGACTCCACGGTGACGCTGGTCTGGCCGGCCATCTCCGAGCCGAAGGCACCTTCGATGCTCGTTCGTAACTCCGGGACTGCCAGCGCAGAGGTATCGATGATCAGATCGGCGCTTGCGCGCACCGGCGCCAGCATGGCTCGCTCGGCTGAGATTCCCTCGGCAAGAGTCTGATTGCCCTGTAGAGGATGACTGCGACGATTGTTCTCGTAACGGCGTACCAGGATGTCGTCGGAGGCCTCCATGAAAAGCACCCGGGGGTTGATGTCACGGGTGGCCAGATCCCGACGCACCAGATCGAGATCGCCGGTGAAACCCCGGGAGCGGACGTCCATAACCACTGCCAACCGGGTGATGCGCGATCCCGCCGCCAGCCCGAGATCCACCATCTGCGCGATCAACTCGGGCGGCAGGTTATCGGCGACGTACCAACCCAGGTCCTCAAGCACCTTGGCGGCGGTGCCCCGGCCCGCGCCGGAGAGTCCGGTCACCAACACAACATCGATGTCGGCCACGCCGTCGCCCCGGACGGCGTCCCCGCCACTGTGATCTGTCATCGTTGCGTCATCGCGTCACCCGATGAGAATCATGACCCACGACGGTGCCAGGTGGATCAGAACCTGGCCGATCCACCTCGGGACCAAGCGCGGCCAGCACGGCCGCCGCGGTGGCGGCTCCGATACCGGGTACCGCCGTGATCTCTGCCACGCTGGCCTGTTGGATCCGGGCCACCGAGCCGAAGTGGGTGACCAGTGCCTTGCGTCGGGTCTCGCCCAGGCCGCGCACCGAGTCAAGTGCCGATTCCGTCATCCGCTTCGAGCGTTTACTCCGGTGGTAGGAGATCGCGAAGCGATGAGCCTCGTCGCGAACCCGTTGCAGCAGGTAGAGCCCTTCGGTGTTGCGGGGCAGAATCACCGGGTCAGGCTGCGCCGGAACCCAAACCTCCTCCAGGCGCTTGGCGAGTCCAATCACCGCGACGTCGCTGACGCCGAGTTCGTCGAGCACTCGCTGAGCCGCATTGACCTGGGGAGCGCCGCCGTCCACGACGTAGAGGTTGGGTGGGTAGGCGAACCTGCGCGGCTTATCGGGGCGAACCGGTTCCACGGAATCATCGACGCGGGTTTCCGCGACGTGGCGCGCGAACCGGCGCCGAGTGACTTCCGCAATCGAGGCGACGTCGTCGGATCGGCCACCGCCGGCCGCTTCCCGGATGGCGAAGTGCCGATAGTCGGACTTGCGCGGCAGGCCATCCTCGAACACCACCAGGGAACCGACCACATCGGTGCCCTGCACATGACTGATGTCCACGCACTCGATCCGCAATGGCGCATCGGAAAGCCCAAGTGACTCCTGAATGCTCTGCAGCGCAGCCGATCTCGCGGTAAAGTCGCCGGCTCGTTTGAGCTTGTGCTGTTGCAGAGACTCCTGCGCGTTGCGGCGCACCGTCTCTGCGAGGGCATGTTTGTCCCCGCGTCGCGGAACTCGCAGATCCACCCCGGAGCCACGCAGTCCGGACAGCCAGAGGGTCAGTTCGGCGGCATTGGGCGGCAGGCACGGCACCAGCACTTCGCGGGGCACCGGATTGTTGGACTCGTCGGGCGCACCACTGAGGTCGGCCTGCTCGCCATATACCTGTGGGCCATAGACCTGGTCGCCGTAAAACTGAGTCAGGAACTGTTCGACCAGCCTGCCCTGATCGGAGTCGCCGGGGTCGCCGGGCTTCTCGACGATCCATCCCCGCTGACCGCGGACTCTGCCGCCACGCACATGGAATACCTGCACCGCGGCCTGTAACTCGTCATCGGCGAAAGCCACCACGTCGGCGTCGGTGCCGTCGCCCAGAACGACAGCCTGCTTCTCCAGTACCCGTTTGATTGCGCCTAGGTCGTCGCGCAATCGTGCCGCCCGCTCGAAATCCAGTTCCGCCGCGGCGGCGTTCATCTGACGTTCGAGATCACGGGTGAACACCTCGGTCCGCCCGGATAGGAAGTCGCAGAAATCGCCCACGATTTTCCGGTGTTCCTCTGCGGTGACCCGGCCGATGCAGGGCGCCGAACATTTGTCGATGTAGCCGAGTAGACAGGGACGTTCGATTTGACTGTGGCGCTTAAACACTCCGCTCGAACACGTCCGTGCCGGGAACACCCGGGTCAGCAGATCCAAGGTCTCGCGGATCGCCCAGGCGTGCGAGTACGGTCCGAAGTAGCGCACCCCCTTGCGGCGTGGTCCCCGATAGACCATCAGCCGGGGGAATTCCTCGTTCAGGGTCACCGCCAGGACCGGGTACGACAAGTCGACGCGGTAACGGACGATGAACCGCGGAGCAAATACCATCATCCAGTTGAACTCCA
>SYAA01000151.1 GCA_005789055.1 Actinomycetota bacterium | reverse complement strand
CGGTCGGTCAGTCACCAGCACTCCCCCGGTCAGCGTTGGCGCGCAGCGCCGCAATGATCTCCGGGCCGAGCAGCGTGACGTCGCCGGCACCCATCGTGACCACGACGTCGCCCGGCCTGGCCACCGAGGCCACCCGTGCGGCGACGGCGGAGAAGTCCGGCACATAGTGCACCGGGACACCGATGTGACCGGCGATGGTGGCACCGCTGACCCCTGCCAGCGGCTGCTCGCGCGCGGCGTAGACGTCAAGGACGAACACTTCGTCCGCACCCTCCAGCGCCTCGGCGAACTCGCGCGCGAAAGTTCTTGTGCGCGAATAGAGATGCGGCTGGAATACGACGATGCTGCGGGCGCCGGTGACGGCCGGGTGGCCGGTGGGATCCTGTTCGACAACCGTCCGCATCGCTGTCAGCGTGGCCCGGACCTCGGTCGGATGGTGCGCATAGTCGTCAAAAACCCGCACCCCCGCGGCACTGCCCACCAGTTCGAAACGGCGGCGCACACCATCGAACCCCGCCAGTCCGTCGAGCACTGAATCCAGCGATGCACCCGCCTCGGTGGCGGCCAGCACCGCGCCGAGCGCATTCAGGGCCATATGCCGGCCGGGAACCGCAAGCCTCATAGTCCGCACCGCCGTCCAACCGCCTTCGGCGGCCTCGTCTGCCAACCGGATATGTGCCACCGCACCGATGCCGTGCTGCTGCCAGTCGAGCAGTGCCGCGGCCAGGTCATCACCGGTTCCACTGCCGTAGCGAAGAACGCGCACGCCGCGGGCGGCGCTTCGGTCCGCCAACGCCGCCGCGCCGGGGTCATCGACGCACGCCACCAACGCCCCACCGGGTCGCAATCGCTCGACGAAGGTGTCGAAGACCGCCGTGTACGCCTCGGGGCTGCCGAAGAAATCGAGATGATCGGCCTCCACGTTGGTCACGACCGCGACATCGGGCGTGTACTCCAGCAGCGATCCATCGCTTTCGTCGGCCTCGGCGACGAACACCTCACCACTGCCGTGGTGGGCGTTGGTGCCGGCCTCACCGAGATCACCGCCCACCGCGAAGGAGGGATCGAAACCGCAGTGCTGCAGGGCGACGATGAGCATCGACGTCGTCGAGGTCTTGCCGTGGGTGCCGGTGACCATCAGCGTGCGGTGACCCGTCATCAGCTTTGCCAATACGACCGGTCGCAGCAGCACCGGGACCCCGCGGCGGCCAGCCTCGACCAGTTCCGGGTTGGTCTTGGGGATGGCGGCATGGGTGGTGATGACCGCCGTCGCCCCGCCCGGCAATAGGTCGAGGTTTGCTTCGTCATGGCCGATGCTGATCTGGGCACCGCGGGCCCGCAGTGCCGCCACGCCGCGGGACTCCTTGGCGTCCGAACCCGACACCAGGCCACCGCGGTCGAGCAGTATTCGGGCGATCCCGGACATGCCCGCCCCACCGATCCCGACCATGTGCACCCGCTCGAGTTCGGGCGGCAACCCGCTCACCGGAGTGACCCGCGCTCGGCACGCGCCACACTCAGAACGATCTCGGCGATCCGCTGAGCGGCATCCCGGTGGCCCACACCGGCGGCCGCTGCGGTCATCGCCGCAAGGCGAGTGGAATCGCCCGCCAACCGCGCGACCTCCGTAGCGACATAGGTCGGTGTGAGGTCGGCATCGGACACCAGCACCCCGCCCCCGGCCGCCACCACCGGCAGTGCGTTGAGACGTTGCTCACCGTTGCCGATCGGCAGCGGAACGTAGACGGCGGGCAGGCCTACCGCGGAAACCTCAGCCACCGTCATCGCACCGGCACGGCAGATCGCCAGATCGGCTGCGGCGTAGGCGAGGTCCATCCGGTCCAGATACCCCAGTGCCACATAGGGGGGGTCACCTGCTCGTGGGCTCGGCAATTCCAGGGTGTTCTTCGGGCCGTGGACGTGCAGCACCGAAACACCGGCGGCGGCGAGATCGGCCGCGGCGGCCGACACCGCCCGGTTGATCGAGACCGCCCCCTGCGAACCACCGAACACCAGCAACACGGTGGCATCGGAGTCGAATCCGAAGTGCCGGCGCGCCTGTTCGCGCAGGGCAACCCGATCCAGGCCGGTGATCGAAGCCCGCAGTGGCATGCCGACGACCTCGGCGCGAACAAGACCGGATCCCGGCACCGCAGCGAGCACCCGTCGGGCGATGCGTGCACCGATCCGATTGGCCAGACCGGCGCGAGCGTTTGCCTCGTGGACCACGACCGGCACCGGTCGGGAACGGCGGCCACCGCGCCACGCCGCCAGATAGGCCGGTACTGCGACATAGCCGCCGAATCCGACCACCACGTCGGCGCGGGCGTCATCGAGCACGGTTCGGCACTGGCCGACCGCTGATCGAACCCGCCACGGGAGCCGGACCAGGTCGGCATTGAGACTGCGTGGCAACGGGACCGCGGATACCAGTCGCAGCGGATAGCCCCGGTCGGGTACCAGCCTGCTCTCCAGGCCCCGCGCGGTGCCCAGAGCAGTGATACGCAGTGCCGGATCAAGCGCGATCAGGGCGTCGGCGACGGCCATCGCAGGTTCGATATGCCCGGCGGTGCCACCGCCGGCCAGCACGATCGACAATGCATCCGCGTCACCGGGCAATGCGTCCGCGTCACCGGGGCCCGATACGCCGTTGACCCCCGACCCGCTCACCCGTAACGCTGACCTTCCAATGTGCGGGACCGCTGCGACCGGCCTGTCCCCTGTTTCGTCTGTGCTTTCGCAGCACCACCGCGACGCTTCTGCGCTGCGGGGCTCTGGTGGCTCTGGTGCCCCCGCGCCGTCGTGGCTTTGGTTGCCGTCTTGGCCTGCTTACCGGCAGCAGTGACGTTACCCGGCACCCGCTTACCGGTTTTCTTCGCGGGCTTGCCCTTGGTGCCGGGCTTGGCTTTCCGAACCGCCTTGGCAGGCGCTGCGGTCCGCTCCGGCGCCCGCGGCCGGTCGCGCACCGCACGGGCGGGCAGGTATGGCTCGGGCATTGGCAGCCGAAGCAGGCGATTCATCCGGTCATCGCGGCCGGCACGCAGCGCCGCGACCGCCGGCGGTTCATGGCGAGCCGCGTTCGCCATCAGGCCCACCATGAATAATGTTGTCGCCGTTGTGGTTCCGCCCGCTGCGATCAGCGGCAGCTGAATCCCGGTGACCGGCAGCAATCCCCCGACGTAACCGACGTTGATGAAGACCTGACCGATCACCCACGCGGTCGCGGGGGCGGTCAACAGTCGCAGGAACGGGTCCGCCGTTCGGCGGGCGATCCGCATGCCGGTGT
>SYAA01000150.1 GCA_005789055.1 Actinomycetota bacterium | reverse complement strand
GCGGGGTCGGACGCGATCATCGTCGACCCCGGTCAGCGGGCGATGGGAACCCTGCGCCGGATCCTCGACGAGAACCGGCTGACGCCGGCCGCGGTGTTGCTCACCCACGGACACGTCGACCACATCTGGTCCGCGCAGAAGGTGGCCGACACCTACGGGTGCCCGGCATTCATTCACCCCGCGGACCGGTTCATGCTGGCCGACCCGATCAACGGGTTCGGACCGCGGATCGGCCAACTGGTCTTTGGGGCGCTGTTCCGCGAGCCACGACAGATCGTCGAACTCGATCGCGACGGCGACACGTTGGATCTCGGCGCGATCCGGGTCGCGGTGGATCACACCCCGGGACACACTCGTGGCTCAGTGGTGTTCCGGGTGTCCGACTCCGCAGGTGGGCCCGGACGCGGTGAGTTGGTGTTCACCGGCGACACGCTGTTCAAGCAGTCGGTGGGGCGCACCGACCTGCCCGGCGGAAGCGGTCGCGACCTCCTCACCTCGATCGTGACCAAACTGCTCGTGCTCGACGACGACACCCGGGTCCTTCCCGGCCACGGCGAGGCCACCACGATCGGCGCCGAACGCCGCACCAACCCGTTCCTGCAGGGGATAACGGCGCTGTGAGCCGATTCCAGGCGCCTAAGGGAGTTCCGGACTATCTGCCGCCCGACTCAGCCGCGTTCGTGGCGGTGCGCGACGGGCTGCTGAGGGCCGCGCGCAATGCCGGCTACGGCGACATCGAGTTGCCGATCTTCGAAGACACCGCTCTGTTCGCCCGTGGGGTGGGGGAGTCCACCGATGTGGTGTCCAAGGAGATGTATACCTTCGCCGACCGCGGCGACAGATCAGTGACGCTGCGACCGGAGGGCACAGCTTCGGTGATGCGCGCGGTGATCGAACACGGTCTCGACCGCGGTGCGGTGCCGGTCAAGCTCTGCTATGCCGGGCCGTTCTTTCGCTACGAGCGCCCCCAGGCTGGACGCTATCGCCAACTCCAGCAGGTCGGGGTGGAGGCGATCGGTGTCGACGACCCTGCCTTGGATGCCGAGGTGATCACCATTGCCGACGCCGGGTTTCGTTCGCTGGGACTCGACGGGTTCCGCCTAGAGATCACCTCGCTGGGTGACGACACCTGTCGAGCGCAGTACCGAGAGTTGTTGCAGGAGTATCTGTTCGGCCTCGATCTCGACGAGGCCACCCGGGCACGCGCCGCGCTCAACCCGCTGCGTGTGCTCGATGACAAGCGGCCCGAGGTGCGGGAGTTGACCGCCGGTGCGCCACTGATGCTGAATCACCTGTCGGACGGGGCCAAGCAACATTTCCACACCGTGCTGGCCTACCTCGACGCTGTCGGGGTGCGGTACACGGTCAATCCCCGACTGGTGCGTGGGCTGGATTACTACACCAAAACAACCTTCGAATTCGTCCACGATGGCCTCGGTGCCCAGTCCGGGATCGGCGGCGGTGGGCGCTACGACGGGCTGATGGCCCAGCTGGGTGGTGCGGATCTCTCCGGTATCGGCTTCGGACTGGGTGTTGATCGCACCCTGCTCGCACTGCAGGCCGAGGGCAAGACGGTCGGCGGCACCAACCGCTGCGACGTCTTCGGGGTGCCCCTGGGCGACAGCGCGAAGCTTGAACTCGTCAGGCTGGCGGCGGTACTGCGGGCCGACGGTGTCCGCGTCGACCTCGCCTACGGCGACCGGGGCATCAAGGGCGCGATGCGGGCCGCGGATCGCTCCGGTGCGCGGATCGCCCTGGTCGCCGGTGACCGCGACATCGAGGCCGGCACTGTCGGAGTCAAGGATCTGTCCACGGGCGACCAGGTCGACGTGGCCATCGGTTCCGTTGTCGGCGAGGTCGTTTCGCGGTTGACCTGACCGGATGGTCGTTGCCGAACGCTCATTGAACTCCTGAATGCTCATTGAACTCTTAGGCCTGTCGGGGAACTGCGCGTCGGGCCCATGGCGTTGAGCGGTCGTGAACCCGTTAATCGAGGACTACCTGCGCGCCAGTGGTGTGCGGTACTTCCGCGGCCACCACGACGACGAATACTTCTTCCTGGCCGACTTTCGGGCCGGCACGAATCAGGGCCGCCTGCACGTGCACCTGGGCGTTGGTGTCGACCAGGGCGAGGTCGAACTGCTCATTACCCCTGATCGCTACTACCCCGGCGTGCGACGCGAGCGAATTGCGACAGCGGCCGCGCAATGGGCTTCCGCGGTGTCCGGACTGCAGGCCGAGTTGCACCAGTCCGCCGACCCGGCACTGGTCGGCGTGGTGGTGGTCGGCCGGTGCCGTCCGGCGGGAACCTCTGATTTGACCGGATTCGTCGACCGCACCGTGGCGGCCGCGGTCGATTTTTTCGCCGCCCTGTCCACCCGTGTCGCCCCGCCAGACGAGGACGGACTGCGCGACGCCGGCTAGGTGGCGTAACACCGACGGACGGGAGCCGATATGACAGGTATGCGATACCCGACAGCCCTGTGTACGACGGTGTTCTTGCTGGCCATGGCATCGCCGATGGCTCAGGCGCCCGCCGACCCGACCGGCCCGCATCAGGTCACCTACACGGTGACAACCACCAGCGATCTGACCGCCAACATCTACTACGTGACGTCGGATCCGCCCAGCCAGGAATCGGCGAACGATCCGCAGTACATGCCGCTGGCCCGCACCGGTGTGGGACCGGGTGCGCCGTGGGTTTTCCAAACCACGATGAACGACCCCACGCAGTGGGCGTTCGTCAGTGCCAGCGGGGGACTTCGGGTCAATCCCGAGTTCCGCTGCGAGATCGCCGTCGACGGCCAGGTGCTGGTCTCTACCCAGGGTGGCAGCGGCGTGCAGTGCGCGCTACGGCCGTGGTGAACTGGGATTTAGCCCAGAGTGTGATTCAGCCCCGAGTGTGATTCAGCCCCGAGTGTGATTCAGCCCCGAGTGCGATTCAGCCCCGAGTGCGACTCAGCCCAGAGTGCGGGCGCTGAAGGTGTCGCACTTATTGGGGTCACCGGTCTGGTAGCCGACGGTGAACCATTTCTGGCGCTGTTCGGATGATCCATGGGTCCACTGCTCCGGGTTCACCCGACCTGTGGACTGTTTTTGAATTCGATCGTCGCCCACCGATGAGGCCGCCGACAGCGCGTCAGCGATGTCGTTGTCGCTCAACGGCTCCAGATAGGTGAGGTCGGTTCCCGGTTGCTTGGTGATCGCCGCGTAGTGCGCCCACACCCCGGCGTAGCAATCGGCCTGAAGTTCCGAGCGGACACCGTCCCCGGTAGCGCCCTGGGCGCCCTTCTGGGCGCGGCCGAGGTCTCCGAGCAGGTTCTGGACGTGATGGCCATACTCGTGCGCCACGACGTACTCCTGGGCCAGTGGGCCACCGCTGGAGCCGAACTGGGTTTTGAGCACCTGGAAGAAGTCGGTATCGAAGTAGGCGGTTTGGTCCGGTGGGCAATAGAACGGGCCGACATCACTGCTGGCCGGTCCGCAGCCGGTCTGGACCTCGCCCTTGAACAGCCGCATCCGGGGGGGTTTGTAACCGCGGAGCAATTGCTGCCAGACCTGGTCCACTGAGTTGCCGGTGGCCACCACGCGGCACTCGACGAAGTTGTTGGCGTCCGCGCCGGTCCGGCATTTCTGCAGGTCGAAACCGGGCTGGGACTGGGTGGCGGGCCCAATCTGCTGCTGGCTCAGCACCGGGCCGGGGTCGACGCCGAGGAACAGGGCCAGTAGCGCGATGGCAAGCCCGCCGATACCGCCACCGAGCGCTATCCCGCGACCACCGCCACCACCGGTGCTCGTGGTTTTGCTCGTGTCGATCCGTATGCCCTCGTTGAAGGTCACCAGCGCTCCTCGAGATTGATTCCGCAGGCTGCTCGACAGCCCCGTCCAGCTTGCCACAATCGTCATTGCCGGTGTCGGTGGTCGGGTCTGCCTGGGCAGTCCCTAGACTCCGGTGGTCACCAATACCGACGGTTCCCCCTGCTGACCGTCGGTTCCGCTGCTGAGGAGTGTCAGTGCTGCGCAGTCATGCCGCCGGTTCGTT
>SYAA01000149.1 GCA_005789055.1 Actinomycetota bacterium | reverse complement strand
CCGGGCCGCCGGCAGGCCGGCCGCGGCTTCGGCCGCACGCCGAGCGGTGTCCAGTGCGACGGCCAGCCGGGCCTGCCGGGCAGCCGCAGCGGCCTTGAACTTCTCGAGGGTGGCGATGCCCTCGACGAGGGCCGATTCATCCCACGAGTCGGTTGTTTCGCTGGGATCAGTAAACAGTATTTCGAACATGTGTTCGATAGTAGAGCGACCCCCCGACAGAAATGCGTCGGCTAACCCAGGCCGATCTCCCGCGCGATGAGCATCAACTGGACCTCGGTGGTGCCTTCGCCGATTTCGAGGATCTTGCTGTCCCGGTAGTGCCGCGCGACCGGATAGTCGTTCATGAAGCCGTAGCCGCCGTGGATCTGGGTACCGTCGCGTGCGTTGTCCATGGCAGCTTCGCTGGCGAGGAGTTTGGCGATGGCAGCCTGCTTCTTGAATGGTTTACCGGAAAGCATCAACGCGGCCGCGTCGTAATAGGCGGTACGGGCAGCGTGCGCCCGCGCCTCCATCCGGGCGATCTTGAACTCGATCGCCTGGAACCGCCCGATCGGCTGACCGAACGCAGACCGATCGCGCGCGTACTTCACACACTCGTCCACGCATCCCTGCGCGGCCCCGGTCGCCAGTGCGGCGATGGCAATGCGTCCCTCGTCGAGGATCTGCAGGAAGTTCGCGTAGCCCCGGCCGCGTTCGCCGAGCAGATTCTCCTCGGGAACCCGGACGTCGGTAAACGACAACGGATGCGTGTCGGACGCGTTCCAACCAACCTTGTTGTAGGCCGGTTCAACAGTGAAACCCGGCGTCGGCACCTCAATCACGATTGCTGAGATCTCTCGGCGGCCACCGTCGCTTCCAGTGACCGCGGTGACGGTAACCAGCTTGGTGATGTCGGTTCCGGAATTAGTGATGAACTGCTTGGAGCCGTTGATCACCCAGTGACCGTCGTCGAGACGAGCGGTGGTCTTGGTGGCTCCGGCGTCGGTACCGCCGCCGGCCTCGGTGAGGCCGAAGGCGCCCAACGCGGATCCACTGGTGAGCGCAGGCAACCACTGCTGCTTCTGGGCTTCGGTGCCGAACCGATAGATCGGCATTGCCCCGAGGGATACTCCGCCCTCCAGTGTGATGGCCACACTCTGGTCGACCTTGCCGAGTTCTTCCAGCGCCAGGCACAGGGCGAAGTAGTCGCCACCCATGCCGCCGTACTCCTCCGGGAAAGGCAGTCCGAACAAACCCATCTCGGCCATCCCGGCGACGACCTCGTACGGGAAGGAGTGCTCGGCATCGTGTTTGGCGGCGACTGGGGCGACGACCTCGCGGGCGAAGTCCCGAACTGTCTTCGCCAGCTGTTGGTACTCGTCGGGAAGGGCTGCGGTCGATAGGAATTCGGTCATGACTCACTCTCCGTTGTAGCGATGATTCGTGCCAGGGGCTGCCCGACTGTGACCTGATCGCCGATGGCGACGAGAAGTTCGACCACACCGGCGACCGGGGAACGCAGGGCGTGCTCCATCTTCATTGCCTCGACGGCGACGACGACGGCGCCGACTTCGACGGTGTCGCCGTCGGCGACGCTCACGGCCACCACCGATCCCGGCATCGGACTGACGAGTTCGGCATCTCCGCTGTGTTCGGCATCAGGCCGCACCAGGTCTGCCCGCATCTCTTCGACCGCCACCACCGTGCCGTCGCCAGCCAGCCAGGTCAGCTGATCTGCCACCGCGACGGTGTGAGTGTGCCGGACACCGTCGAGAGTGACCGAGAGCAGCGTCCCGGTCAGTTCCGCGGTGAGGGTGCGAGGGTCCGCCTCCCCGACCCAGGCGTGTGCATCTCGGGGATCGCCGCTGATGTGAACGTCTTCGGTCCGCTCTCCGCAGCGCAGCCGGATGCTGGTCGGTACCGACGCGCCGATACGCCACCCCGACGGCACCTGCCACAGGTCGGCCGACGCGGCTCGCCATCGCCGTAGCCAGTGATAGGCCGCAGCGGCGATCAGCACCTCGTCGCCTAGGTCGGCGGGTCGATAGTCCAGCCGCTCAAGCAGCCCGGTGTCAAGCCAGCCTGCCGCAACGTCGTTGTCGGACAACACGAATCGCAGGAAGTCGACATTCGTCCGGATCCCGAGAACGGCAGTTTGGGCCAACGCGCGGTCCAGGCCGCGCAAAGCCGCACCGCGGTCGGCGCCGTGCACAATGACCTTCGCCAGCATCGGGTCGTAATCGCTGCCGACTGTCATACCGGCAGCCAGACCGGAATCCACCCGAACACCCGATCCGCTCGGTTCGACGACCGCCAATACCGGCCCCCCGGTGGGCAGGAAGCCTGCCGCCGGGTCCTCGGCGTACACCCGGGCCTCGATCGCGTGGCCGTGCATCACGATGTCGTCCTGGCCGGCCGTCAGCCTCTCCCCCGCAGCGATGCGTACCTGCCACTGCACCAGGTCCCATCCGGTCACCATCTCGGTGACCGGATGCTCCACCTGGAGCCGGGTGTTCATTTCCATGAAGAAGAACTCCTCGGGGCGGTCGGCGGAGACGATGAACTCCACCGTGCCGGCTCCGACATAGTCGACGCTACGGGCGGTATCGCAGGCTGCAGCGCCGATCCGCGCCCGGGTCGCGGCGTCGAGCAACGGCGACGGGGACTCCTCGAGGACCTTCTGATGGCGACGCTGCAAACTGCACTCACGCTCGCCGAGATGAAGCACCGTACCGTGGGCGTCGGCGAGCACCTGAACCTCAATGTGCCTGGGGCGCAGGACGAACCGCTCGAGGAACAGGGTGTCGTCGCCGAATGCCGCACCGGCCTCGCGCCGGGACGCAGCCAGTGCACCGGGGAGTTCCGCGGGGTCGTCGACACGACGCATCCCCTTACCGCCCCCGCCTGCAGACGGCTTGACCAGAACCGGAAAACCGATTCCGGCCGCCGCAGCGATCAGGTCGGCATCGGCGAGGCCAGGTTCGGCGAGGCCGGGGACCACCGGAACCCCGAATGCCGAAACCGTCGCCTTGGCGGCGATCTTGTCTCCCATGGTCGCGATCGCCTGGGTGGGTGGGCCGATGAATACCACCCCGGCGTCCTTCAGTGCGGCAGCGAAAGCGGAGTTCTCCGAGAGGAATCCGTAACCCGGGTGTACGGCCTGGGCGCCGGTCCGGACGGCGGCGTCGACGACAGCGTCGATGTCGAGATAGCTCTGCCGGGCCGGTGGCGGGCCGATCCGGACCGCCACATCGGCTTCGGTGACGTGCCGGGCGCCGGAATCGGCGTCGCTGTACACGGCCACCGAACGGATACCCATCGCCTTGAGCGTTCGGATGATCCGGACCGCGATCTCGCCGCGGTTTGCCACCAGAACGGTGTCGAAGAGTGTTGTGTTCATGGTTCCCTACATCCGGAAGACGCCGTAGGAGACCGATTCGACTGGCGCTCCCGCACACACTGAAAGTGCCAGTCCAAGAATGGTTCTGGTGTCGGCGGGGTCGATTACCCCGTCATCCCACAATCGGGCGGTCGCGTAGTACGGACTGCCCTGTTGCTCATACTGTTCGCGAATCGACTCCTTGAAGGCCTGCGACTCCTCGGGTGTCATCTCCGGGCGAACGGCGGCCAGCACTGCAGCCGCCTGTTCACCGCCCATCACCGAAATGCGCGCAGTGGGCCACATCCACAAGAACCGCGGCGAGTAGGCCCGTCCGCACATCGAATAGTTACCCGCACCGTGAGAACCGCCGATGACGACGGTGAGCTTGGGCACCCGGGCGCAGGCCACCGCGGTCACCATCTTGGCGCCGTGTTTCGCGATGCCGCCGGGAGAAACTCGACCCAGAACTCAGGATTTACATGCTTAGCTGTATCAATTCGATAGCCAT
>SYAA01000148.1 GCA_005789055.1 Actinomycetota bacterium | reverse complement strand
TTCTGCTTGGGCGTCTTGCCCGGGACATACACCCGGCCATGCACCTGCATCGAGCGGCAGGCCAACGCGAAGCCCTGGGCGTGATTTCCCGCCGAGGAACAGACCACCCCGGCCCGTAATTCGGCCTCGTCGAGTTGCTTGAGGAGGTTGTACGCGCCGCGCACCTTGTAGGACCGCACGCTCTGCAGGTCTTCGCGTTTGAGATAGACCTGCGCGCCGGTGACTGCCGACAACCGGTCGCAGAACTCAAGGGGGGTCTGCAGCACCACATCGGAGACCCGCCGGGCGGCGGCGTCGATGTCGGCCGCGGACAGCGGCCCAGACACGCGCTTGCTGCTCAGTTCGGCGGACACCGATTAATGGTGCCACCGCCACCGTGAAATCAGTGAATCGGGGTCAGCACGAACACCGGAATGGCGCGATCGGTTTTGCGCTGGTAATCCGCGTAGTCGGGATAGGCCGCCACCGCCCGCTGCCACCAGAGGGCTTTCTCGTCGTCGAACACCTCGCGCGCGTCGAAGTCACCGTTGTCGGTGCCGTCCTGCAGTTCGACGCGGGGATTCTTGACGATGTTGTAGTACCAGACCGGGTTCTTCGGCGCCCCGCCCAACGAGGCGACCACCGCGTACTCGCCGTTGTGCTCGACCCGCATCAGCGGTGTCTTCCGCAGCTTGCCGGACTTGGCACCGATCGTGGTCAGCAAGACGACCGGCATGCCTTTCAGATCGGTGCCCTGCGTTCCACCCGATGCGATGTACAACTCGGCGTTCTCGCGGGCCCAATCCGAGGTGCTGGGTTCGTATTCTCCGGTGAGCGGCACACCGGAAGCTTAAGGCCGTCCGCGGGTGGTTTCTGCCGCGGGTGGTTTCTGCCGCGGGTGGTTTCTGCCGCGAAGGAATTCTGTCAGTGGGCCGTTCTAGTATTCGAACATGCTTTCGATTCCGGTTGCGGAGGCCTTCGCCGCACTCGACGCCGCGGTGGCCTCCGTTGCCGCCCTGGATTGGGACCGGCTGCCCGCGCTGGAACGCCTCGATGCCCTCGACCGCCTCGAGACCGCCCAACGCCGCCAACGCACCTGCTCCCACACCATCGCCGGATCCCTGGACCGCAACGACGACGGCCAGATCGGCCCGATCCTCTACCGGGTCATCGCCGACGTCCTGCGCATCACCCCCGCCGAATCCCGCCGCCGCCTGCGCGACGCCGCCCAACTGCACCCCCGCACCACCCTCACCGGTGCACCCATGCCCCCCGAACTCCCGGCCACCGCCACCGCCTGGAACGCCGGCCACCTCGATATCGACCACCTCCGGGTGATTCAGAAGTTCATCCGCGACCTGCCCGGACATATCCCGACCGCCGAAGTGCAGAAAGCGGAGGCTTTCCTCGCCAAGAAGGCCACCGTGTTGCGGCCGGACCAATTAGAGAAGGCCGCCGACCGACTCGCCATCACCATCAACCCCGACGGCAAGTTCAGCGACACCGACCGCGCCCTACGCCGCGGATTCACCTGGTGCGGACGCCAACGCCCCGACGGGATGAGCATCGGAAAACTCATCGCAACACCCGAACTACGCGCCATGCTGGAGGCCTGGAGCGCGAAGTTCGCCGCACCCGGCATGTGCAACCCTGAAGACCAGAGTCCCACCGTCACAGGCGAACCCACCCCCGACGACATCAACCGCGACACCCGCAGCCACGCCCAGCGCCAACACGACGCCCTCGGCGCACTGCTCCGCGGCCAACTCGGCGACCCGAAACTCGGCCGGCACAATGGCCTACCCGTCACCGTGATCGTCACAGCCACCCTCGAACAACTACAGACCGCCGCCGGCATCGCCGTCACCGGAGGCACCACCCTGCTCCCGATGCGGGACGTGATCCGCATGGCCTCCCACGCCCACCATTACCTGTGCATCTATGACAAACACACCCAACGCCCGCTCTACCTCGGCCGGACCAAACGTATCGCCACCGGCGATCAACGACTCGTCCTCCACGCCCTCGTCAGGGGCTGCACCGCGCCCGGCTGCGACGTCTCCGGCTACCACACCGAAATCCACCACATCGATGAGTGGGCCAACGGCGGCAACACCGACATCGACAGGCTCACCCTCGCCTGCAAAACAGATCACGGAACCGTCAAACCCGGTGGCTGGCGAACCCGAAAACGCAAAGACGGCCGAACCGAATGGATACCGCCACCGCACCTCCCCCTGCGTGGGGGCACCAACGACTTCCACCACCCCGAACGGATGCTGCCGACCGATGACCCAGTCGCCAATGCAGACGACGAAGAATCGACCGGCTAGAACGCCGGCCAGGGAAGTGGGCTGCGCCGATTCGGATCGGGCATCACCGGATTGTCGAGAAGTGCTCGCACCCGGCGGCGCAGGGCGGCCAGTTCCGCGGCGGTGATGTGCTCGCGTAATTCAGAACCGAGCGGTCCGCCGATGCTGGTCTCCAAGGTGGCGATCCCCTCGAGTGTCTCGTCATCGATCGGCTTGCCGGCCCAGCCCCACAGCACCGTCCGGAGTTTGTCCTGAACGTGAAAGGAGATTCCGTGATCGACGCCGTACACCCGGCCGTCTAGGCCGGTCAGGATATGGCCGCCCTTTCGATCGGCGTTGTTCACGATCACGTCGAATACCGCCATTCGGTGCAGCCGGGAATCATCAGCATGGATCAGCGTCACCTCGCCGCCGGTGTAATCAAAGGCGCGGATCACCGAGAGATATCCGGCCGGAACAGATTCGGCCGGCCACAGGTCCACCAGTTCGGGGTCGCGGTCCGCTCCGTCGGCATCGTCGGCATCGGGCTGCTCAATCCAAAGTTGAAGCATACCGGGTCCGGCCGGGCCATCTCGAATGATCGTGTGCGGCACAATGTCCCAGCCCAACGCGGCCGAGATCGCGAAGGCGCCGAACTCCCGGCCGGCCAGCGTGCCGTCCGGAAAATCCCACAGCGGCTGCTCGCCGGCGACGGGCTTATAGACGCAGGGAACGCTGTCGCCACCCCGCTGTGCCTCGCAGATGAATGTCGCATTGCTGGCCGCTCGGATCCGACCGTGAACCTTCAGTTCACCGGTGCGCAAAGTCTCGAGGCGTGCGTCGGTTTCGGTCATGGCTCGGAATCATCTCCGGCGGCGAGCGGGCCGCCTCGACGATAGCCGTTCGTGCGCACGCACACATGCCCGTCCGGATCGAGTGGTTCGACACACAGTGGGCACGGCGGGCGTCCAGCCGAGATGACCCGTTGGGATCGGGTGGCGAACTTCCGTGCCGACTCCGGGGAGAGGAACACCCGCACCGCGTCGGGGCCGTCCTCGGCATCATCGAGGATGACCGACGCGTCGAGTTCGGTATCGGTGGCCTCGAGCAGTTCGACCACGACGTTCTGCGCCTCGGCATCCCAGCCCAAGCCCAT
Organism: Actinomycetota bacterium; assembly: GCA_005789055.1. Lineage (GTDB taxonomy): Bacteria > Actinomycetota > Actinomycetes > Mycobacteriales > Mycobacteriaceae > Mycobacterium. Next base: position 1,802 of record SYAA01000148.1, on the reverse strand, counting down.
GGTGCCCACCCGGAACTCGGCGTCGACCGGCATCGCCAGCGGATCGAGATCCTCGACCTCGCCCTCGGGCGGCAACGGTGTGCCGAACCGGCGGTTGATCTCGACCAGCAGTGCATCGATCCGCTCCGCGAGCATCTCGACCTGCTGCTTTTCCAGCATGACCGAGATCACCCGGGTGTCGTGAACGGCCTGCAGGTAGAAGGTCCGACTTCCGGGCTCACCAACAGTCCCGGCGACGAATCTGTCGGGTGTGCGGAACACGTGGATTGCGCGGGCCATAATCAGTCCCAAAATACCGGTAGCGGCACGCCGGTCAATCGGTCGATCCGCCGACGACGGCGTCCGTGACTTCGCCGCCCGCATCACTCGGGGGTGGCGTCCGCAGCGCGGAGGCGAGCTCAGCGCCGGTGTGGTTGACATGCACCACGAAGGGCCGCGCGGGCGTGTAACGAATCACGCTCATCGACGCCGGATCCGCGGTAATGCGCTGGAAGCTGTCCAGGTGAGCGCCGAGAGCGTCGGCGACCACCGACTTGATCACGTCGCCGTGGGTGCAGGCCACCCACAGGACGTCGGTTCCGTGCTCCTCGGCCAGCCTGCGGTCGTGGTCACGGACGGCGGCCACCGCGCGAGCCTGCACCTGTGCCAGGCCCTCGCCGTCCGGGAAGACCGCCGCACTGGGCTGCTGCTGGACCACCGTCCACAGTGGTTCCTTGACCAGTTCGCCAAGGTTACGGCCGGTCCACTTGCCGTAGTCGACTTCGGAGAGTCGTTCGTCGATAAGCGGCTCGAGTCCGAGTGCGGCTGCCAGCGGTTCGAGGGTGAGCCGACAGCGCAGCAGCGGCGATCGCACCAACGCCGTGATCGGCAGTCCGGCGAGTCGCTCCACCAGCGCACCGGCCTGGCTCACACCCTTGGCGTCGAGTTCGACGCCCTCCGACCGACCGGCCAACGTGTGCGCGGTATTGGACACCGATCTGCCGTGCCGCAGCAGGATCACGGTCACGACGCCCTCCTCATGTGGCGGCCATCGTTCCGGTCGCGAGCAGCGCCATCACGATGAGTGCCAGGACCACACGGTAACCGACGAACCAGTACATGCCGTGGTGAGTCAGGAAGCGCAACAGCCAGGCCACAGCGGCCAGGCCGACGACGAACGTGATCGCCACCGAGACCAATAGTTGGGCGCCGGTCGCGCTCATGCCCCCGCTAGCCGGATTAAAGGCGTCCGGAAGCGAGAACAACCCGGAGGCCAACACCGCCGGAATGGCAAGCAGGAAACCGAATCTCGCCGCCAGTGGCCGGTCCACCCCCAGGAACAGCCCGGCGCTGATGGTGGCCCCGGATCGCGATACCCCGGGCACCAGCGCCAGGCACTGAGCGATACCGACGATCAATCCGTCGCGCCAGGTCAGTTGCGCTTCGTGGCGATTCTGGCGGCCGTAGTACTCAGCGGCCGCGATGACGGCCGAGAAGACCAGCATGGCGGTGGCGACCACCCACAGGTTGCGCGCCTCGGACCGGATGGTGTCTTTGAACGCGTACCCCATCACCGCGATCGGAATGGTGCCGATGATCACGTACCAGCCCATCCGGTAGTCCAGGTCGTCACGCCGGGCGGGCACGAAGATCCCGCGCAGCCACGCGGTGGAAATGCGGGCAATATCGCGAGCGAAGTAGACCACGACGGCAGCCTCGGTGCCGAGCTGGGAGACGGCGGTGAAGGACGCGCCGGCATCGTCGTCGAAAAAGAACCGGGAGACGATCGCCAGGTGCGCCGAGGACGACACGGGCAAAAACTC
>SYAA01000147.1 GCA_005789055.1 Actinomycetota bacterium | reverse complement strand
GTTGTGGCCGATCTCCATGTTCTCGATGATCTTCGAGATCGACAAACCGACGGTGCCGGCCAGCCACGCAGGAGGAAACAGCGAGAACAGCAAAATCGCCCGGCTGCTGAGTTCGAGTTTGCGTTGGGCGTCAATGACTTTGCGAATGTAGGCGGCGTCGCGCTCGCCGCGACTGGCGACGACATCGGCGCGGATCGCGTCGAGTTCGGCGCCGAGATCGGCGATATCGGCAGCGGACAGGTGCGCGGTTGGGTCGAGAATGTCTGTGGGTGTGTATTCCATTGTGGTCATGGCGGAGTGTCCTTCGTGGTCGATGCGGTTCAGAGTTCGATCTCGCACGCGCCAGCGGCGGCGGAGATGCAGGTTTGAATGACGACACCATCGCCCGGTGCGGCCGTGGTGATCTCGCCGTCGCGCAGATCACGCACCGCGCCCTGGCGCAGCGGTACGACGCAGCCGAAGCAGATGCCCATCCGGCAACCTGAAGGCATTAGGACCCCGGCCGACTCACCGGCGTCCAAAATGCTCTGCGCGCCGGTGGCATCGATGGTGGACCGGGTCGTGGAGAAGGTGACCGTCCCGCCATCACCGGGAGCGATGGCGGCGAAGCGGAAACGCTCGGTACGCAGATTCGCGGTGACTGCCGTTGCCATCCAATGGTTTTCGATGTCATCCAGCAGATCAGCCGGGCCACACGCCCAGGTAAGGCGGTCGGTGAAATCGTCTACCAGAGCGCCGATCTTGGCGATGTTGAGACGGCCAGCCGTGCGGGTATGTATCTCCACCAGCCTGATGTGGCCGCGCGCGGCGAGTGAGCGCAATTCTTCGCCGAAGATGACATCAGCCGCAGTGGGTGCGCAGTGCACCACCACGACATCGCGGTGACGGTCCGCCGACATATTGCGCCGCATCCCCCTCCCCGGGGTGATGCCGCTGCCGGCGGTGACGAACAGGAGCTTGGCCGTCGCCGGTGCGTCCAGCGTGAAATCTCCGGCCGCCTGATCGAGATGCACGACCGTTCCTACCGGTGCGCGATGCACCAGGTGATTGCTCACAACGCCCTCGCCAATGGCCTTGACGGTGATGCAGATGCAGCCGTCGGGGCGGGTGATCTCCGAGGTCAGTGAGTAGGTGCGCCATTGGCGCACCCCGTCGACGTCGACGCCGACGCGCGCGTACTGGCCGGGAACGTGAGTTCGCCACCCGCGGCCCGGCTTGATGACGAGGGTCGAAGCATCGGCGGTCTCCGGATGGATGGCCACGATGCGGCCGCGCAACGTGGCGCCGGAGCGCAGTGGGTCGATGACGTCGAGGTAGTCGGCCGGAACCAACGGGGTAGTCACCCGTTCGGCAAGCCGCAGCAGACGCCCACGGAGGCCACCGGCGAGGGTGGGGCGGGCCGCGATCGTGGTCACAATTACACTTTCCCTCGTTTGATAAGGTAATTTCTTGACGTACTGGGGTGATAAAACTGGCGGTTTTTATACAGAAAGAACAAGATGTCGGATTCGGCCGCACAGTTCACAGGTTTAGCCGTTGATCCGCAGACCATCGCAGCCCTGGAATCCGTGCTGCCCCGCATGGCCGAACGTGCGGTGGCCGCCATTACCGCGGAGGTGCCCGCCTACACCGACGCGTTCAGTGGGCGAATGGGCCACAACATCGAGAACGCCGTGCAGACGTCCCTCGGGGCGTTTCTGCGACTGGCGACCCGCGACCAAGGCTCCGACCCTGGGCCACCGCTGTCACCCGCGCTGGAAGGCGCCTACGAACTCGGCCGCGGGGAGGCCCGCAACGGCCGGTCCATCGATGCCCTGCTGTCGGCGTACCGGGTCGGCGCGCGAGAGGCGTGGCGGGGGTTGTCGGAGACCGCGGTCGGCGCAGGGATGTCGGCCGCCATGATTGCGCGGTTTGCCGCGCTGGTGTTCGCATTCATCGATCAACTGTCGGCGTCCAGTGCCTCGGGCCATACCGACGAACAGGCGACCGCCGGCCGGGTACGGCAGCGGTATCTCGACCAGCTCACCGAGCAGTTGCTGGCGGGGGAGTCTCCCGAGGTATTACTGGCCAGCGCGGAACGAGCGAACTGGAAGACTCCACGGACGCTGACAGCGGTGTTGCTGCCCATTGACCAAACCCGAGGATTAGCAGCGCAATTAAATCCGGGGACGCTACAAATCACCGATGGGCTGCCGGAGTTAGATCCTTCCGAATCCTGGGCCGTGGTTCTGATTCCCGATACCGATGGTCGGCATCGGAAGGCGCTGTTAGCGATGCTTGCAGACCGGCAGGCGATCGTCGGGCCCTCTCGTCCCTGGCGGTTGGTGCATGCCTCGTACCGACGGGTGGTCAGGGCGCGCGCGCTGACGACCACTTCCGAGGGTGCGCTGGACACCGACGAACATCTGGTCGAGATCCTCTTGGGGGCGGATCCGGAGGCCGCGGAGGATCTGCGCCGCCGCGCGCTGGCCCCCCTGGCGGCCCTGCGGCCCAATTCCGCGGGGCGACTCGCCGAGACTTTGCGCTCCTGGCTGCTGCATCAGGGCCAACGTGAGGCGGTCGCGGCCGACCTGTTCGTGCATCCACAGACTGTGCGTTACCGGATGAATCAGCTGCGCGAACTTTATGGTGAGCGCCTCAGCGACCCGCGGTCGATCCTCGAACTCACGGTGGCGCTCGGCGCGGGTGATGGCGTCATTGCTCAGCAGTCGTGAGCGTGCCATCATTCGCGTGCCGGACAGTCGACGCCGGCCCAACCACGATCGCGGGCTCAACAGTGAAATCGGTTATCGGATTCTCCACCGGCAATGTCGGCCGCCATGCGCTGCGGATGATCATCGAGCGCCCCGATCTGCGCCTCGTCGGCCTGCATGCGCACGGGGCGGACAAGATCGGGCGCGACGCCGCCGATCTGTGCGGCCTGGGGGAGCCGACCGGAATAACGGCCACCGATGACGTCGATGCGCTCCTGGCACTGGGCGCGGACTGCGTGGTGTACACCGCCCAGGCCGAGACGCGGCCGATGGAGGCCATCGAGGAGATCTCGAGGTTTCTGCGAGCGGGCACCAATGTCGTCGGAACCTCGATGGTGTGGCTGGTCTCGCCACGCCACGCAGATGAGTGGCTGACCGAACCGCTGACCGCGGCCTGCCGCGACGGCAACACCTCGCTCTATATCAACGGTGTTGATCCTGGATTCTCCGGAGACAGCCTGGTCTACACAGCGCTGACCCTGGCGGGTCGCGCGACCGGTGTCACGATCTCGGAGATCTGCGATTACGGCAGCTACGACGATGCCGAGTTCACCGGTGTGAGTTTCGGTTTCGGTACCACTGCAGACCATCAACCGATTCTGTTCGCCCCCGGGGTGATC
>SYAA01000146.1 GCA_005789055.1 Actinomycetota bacterium | reverse complement strand
AGAAAACTCTCCAGCAGCGTCGAGGCGACCTTGCGCTTGAGTGGATCGTCGCCGCGGTAGTAGTCCATCACGATGGCGGCTTTGCGCTGCAGGTTCGGGTTCTCCTCCGACCAGCGGAAGGCGTCGTCGATATCGCTGGTCGAGCACAGCGTGGAGAAGATCGAGCTGTAGCTCTTTGCGTGCACCGACTCCATGAACGCGATGTTGGTCAGCACTGCCTGCTCATGCGGCGTCGCTGCATCGGGGATCAGACTGACCGCACCAACCGTGCCCTGGATGGTGTCGAGCAGCGTCAGACCGGTGAACACCCGCATCGTCAGCTCTTTCTCGGCCGGCGTCAGGGTGTTCCAGGATGGGATGTCGTTGGACACCGGGACTTTCTCGGGCAGCCAGAAATTGCCGGTCAGGCGCTCCCAGACCTCGGCGTCCTTCTCATCCGGGACCCGATTCCAGTTGATCGCTGATGCTCGGTCGACCAGCTTGATTCCATTGCTCATCAGAACCCCAATTCGCCCACAGGAATGACCGCCGTCCGGCAGTAGTCCGAACACTACACCTGGGGTCTGACATACCGGGTCAACACAATAGGTTGTGTCTCGGCGTGTCGCGGCCGGGAATCGGCTCACGCCGATGTGTTCGGCGGTGCCCGGGCGACCGACGACGTGTTTTCTCGGTTAGCATCGAACCCGACGATCGAACCCGACCGTGTTCCCCACTGACTGAGACCGAGCAAACAGACTGTGACCGAGCGATTCGACCTGGTGATTGCGGGAGGCGGCCCGTCGGGATCAGCGGCGGCTTGGCAGGCCGCGCAGACCGGCGCCAAGGTGGTGGTCCTCGACAAGGCGGTGTTCCCTCGCGATAAGCCCTGCGGGGACGGGCTGACTGCTCGGGCAGTGGGCTACCTGCAGAAAATGGGCCTCGCCGACGAGGTGGCCAAGTTTCACCGGATCAACCGGGTCACGATATTCAGCCCATCGCGCTGGGAATTGTCGTTCCCGAGACGCCCCGGGATGCCCGATCACGGCCACACCGTCAGCCGGACCGAGTTGGACATGCTCCTGCTCAAACACGCCGAGTCCGCCGGCGCCGTCGTCCGTGAGGGCGCCGAGGTCGCCGGACCCCTTCTCGACGAGCGGGGCCGGGTCACCGGAGTGACCCTCAAAGGCGGGGAAAAGATCCACGGTGATGCCGTGATCGCCGCGGACGGTGCCTACTCGCCGATCAAACGCGCGCTGAAGCTGGACTCCGAGTACAACGGCTACTCGGCGGTGGCGATCCGCTCCGAGATGGACGCCGACCGCGCCGACTCCGATAGTTTCGACATCTATCTCAAGCTGGCTTTCCAGGGCGACCAACTACCCGGCTACGGCTGGGTGTTCCCGATGGGCTGTGGCCGGGTCAATGTGGGCCTTGGATACGTCACCAGCTATACGGACTGGCAAAAGATCAACGCCACCGGCTTCCTCGGCGAGTTCCTGCGCACGCTTCCGCCGGAATGGAAACTGCCAGCCATCTCCGAACTCAAAAAGAACAAGAGCGTGCGGGCCTGGCGGCTGCCGATGGGTTTCACGGCGTGGCCCCCGTGGCGTCCGGGTGTGCTGTTCACCGGCGACTCGCTGGGCGCGGGCAAGCCGGCTTCGGGTGCGGGAATCTCCAAGGCGCTGGAGTCCGGCCTGGCCGCCGGTGAGTGCGCGATCGCGGCCCTGCAGAACGGCGGGCCCGATGACTTCACCAACTATGCGAATCGGATGCAGGACGCGTGGGGCAAGGAGTACCGGCGCGGCCGCTACATGCACAAGTTGATCGGCAACCCGGCATTGGCCAATGCGGGCATCAAACTTCTCGACAACGCCCGCTTCCGCGACGCGGTCCTCAAAGCTGCCTACAAAAAGGCTGAGGGTCCGCAGCACAGGTTCTGAGCCCGCGGTCGCCGAGGCGCAGGCGCGGGAACACCGCAGAGCGGTGGCAACGCTGCCTATCCTTGGGGCGATGACTACCGCCGACGACACCATCGTCACGGTGGACGGTGACACGGTCGTCAAGATTCACCGGGCTGGAACCGACCCGCATGAGTTGGCGGCCCGGTTGCGAATCGCGAGCGGGTCGGATTGCCTGCTGACGCCGCTGAGCGTCGACCCGGAGGCGATTAGCGCCAGCGGCGAAGAGCGGTGGCGCACTCGCTGGCCGCGGATAACGCCGATACCCCAACATCCTGAGGCCCTGCCCTGGTCGGAGGCGGGCGCGCTGCTGGCCACCTTGCATCGGCAGCCGATTCCCGCCGGTGGCGACATCCCCGCCCACGGCGCGGTCCGCAGCCTCCGCAGAGCGCTGGACGCACTTCCCGCGGGTGCGCCCCCTGCGGTCCGGCAGGCCGCCGCGGCCCTTCCGCCGCGCGCCTGGCGAACGGGCACCCCGGGCCGACCGGTGACCGTGGTGCACGGTGATTTCCATCTCGGCCAACTCGGCCGCGCTGCCGATGACCGTGTGCTGCTGTTCGACGTCGACGACCTCGGAGCCGGGGATCCTGCCTGGGATCTGGCCCGGCCGGCCGGCTTCTGGGCCAGCGGGCTGATCCCGGACGTCGACTGGACAGCTTTCCTCACCGCCTATCGCCGTGGTGGTGGGCCCGCGGTCTCCGCGGCGGGCGACCCATGGCCCGCGCTGGAGCCCTACGCATGTGCGGCAGTGGTCCAGGCCGCCGCGGCGGGCTCCGCCAGAGCGGCTCGCGACGAGACTCAGGCGGCGCTGGTGGCGGCCTGCGCCCGAATGTCCCCGCGTTAGCTGGAGAACCTTCGCGTTAGCTGGAGAAGAAGAGCCGACCGAAACCGCCCTTGCGGTACCGGTGATCGCCATGGCTGCCCCATGCCGGGCCGTATCCCTGTTGGGCCTGCGGCGGTGGCGGCGCGAAACGATTCTCAAGCTGGGTCATCGACTCCAACTCGCCGAAATCGAGGAAGATTCCCCGGCAGGTGTCGCACTGCTCGAGGTGGACGCCGTTTCGCTCGTAGGTGCGCATTAACCCGGCGCACTTCGGACACAGCAGGTTGTTTCCCAGCGAAGCGGCGGGGGGTTTGGGTGGCTCGTATGGCGGGATCGTCATGTCCCTTCTAACGCGCGGCGGGGCGGAAACATCCCCCGATTGCGTCAGCCCAGTGTGCTCAGTGTGCTCAGTCCACACCAAGCCGTCCCGGCAGTAACTGGGCTTTGATATGTTTGCCGAAACTTCGGAAGGAAACTCGGTTATGAACACCTCCCTGCGCTCCCAAATGACCGCTGGCGTTGCCGCACTAAGTGCCGCCGTGGTCGCCGCGGCGCCGATCACCCAGCCCGACCTGCTGCCCTCGGCCCAGCGCGTCGCCGCTTCGATTGAGCTGTCGGTCTTCTCAAATCCGATCACCGCGATCACGGACGTCGTGTTCGATGTCGGCGACGCCATCCTCGATCAGGCTGGTTTCATCGACGGGCTCGTGTGGCCCGAGGGCTTCTACGGGGCGGATCCCTTCGACCCTGAAAGCGCCTACCTGTACGCGCCGTTCCTCTTCGGCATCATCCCCGACCTGGCGAATCAGTTCTCCACCGGCCCGCTGACCGCTCTGGTCACTAACCTGTCCGGCTACGCATTCGCCGGCTTCTCCGGTGCCATCGCGCTGGTCGACGGTGTTGCGGGCGCAGCGTTCTACGCCCCCTTCGCGGCCGTTGCCGCGGTCCAGGAACTGATCGCCGGCAACCCGGAGGCCGCGCTCGAGACCCTGGCCGAGGCGATCGTCGCGCCGCTTCAGTTCGGCGTGGAATTTGCGCTGACCAGCGTGGGCTACATCGTCGACAACATCATCCAGAACGTCCAGTTGCTCGTCACCTCCACGCTTCCGTTACTGGTGGCGGGATTGGCCGAGGCGGTCGTCGGCAGCGTGAGCCTCATCGCAAGCTCACTGGCCGACACGGCCGCCTCCTTCGTCGCCAATCTGGCCGACCTCAATATCGAGGGCGCATGGAACGCTGTCGTCGACGGTCTGTTGGGCTCAAACGGCACTCTCGGTCAGATAGTGAACCAGACCATCGGGGTCGGCAATGTAACCGTCGACGAACAGGACCCGGATCTGTTCGTCATAACGACCCCCAGCATTCGTTCGGTGCTGACCAGTAGCCTCCAGCGACTGGGCAGCCCGAAGCTTTTCGGGAACGGCGGCATCCTAAACGAACCGTTGTTATTAGAGCCAGAGGCAACGGCTGCCGCGGCGGTCACCGCGCCCGCCCCGGTCGCAGCCGTCGAGACCCCGGCCGCTCCGGAGGCGGTGGTCGAGGCTCCGACGCCGCTGAGCAAATCGGCCGTCACGAGCGAGGTCGCCGACGTGGCCCCGGCGGTGCAGGCCGAGGCACCTGCCCCGCTGGACGAGTCGGACGCCAACAGCGCGGTCAGCGAGGTCACCGAGGTCAGCGCAGCCACTGACGCTCGCGAGGCCGCCGAGGCTCCGAGTCCGACTGCGGCACCGAGCCAGGCGCGGGCCGGCACCGGCGATGGTGCTGCCGACAGCACCCCGAAGAGGGGTCACCGAGGCGCTAAGAACGCTCGCGGCACGAACTGACGCTACGACACCGTTCAGTGCCCCTCCCTACTGTGGGGAGGGGCACTGTACGTTTTGCCGGACTTGAGTTTCGTTGCGGTAAGAAATGCCGTAAAACTAGGTCGCGGGACGGGCAGGATCCGGTCAACGTCGTCAACGGGAGGCGGAATGTCCGGCTTGCCGATCGGCGACTCCCTGGAGAAGCGGGCGTTGCGAAGTGTGACGATCCGGCTCGTTCCGCTGCTGATGGCGCTGTACTTCGTCAACTACCTTGACCGCACCAACCTCGGCATCGCCAAAGCCGAGATCAGCGCGGACCTTCAATTGTCAGCCACCATGTTCGGTCTGGCGTCGGGCATCTTCTTCATCGGCTACGTGTTGGTGGAGGTGCCGTCCAATCTGGCGCTGGTGCGTTTCGGCGCCCGCCGCTGGCTGGCCCGCATCGCGGTGTCATGGGGGGTCGTCGCGGTGGCAATCGCCTTCGCACCCAACGCCACCACCCTGTTGGTGCTGCGATTCCTGCTCGGGGTCGCCGAGGCCGGTCTGTTCCCGGGCATCGTCTTCTATCTGAGCCAGTGGTTCCCGGCCGCCTATCGGGCGCGCATCGTCGGCGTATTCATGCTGGCCGTCCCCATCGCGTCCGCAGTCGGAACACCATTGGCGGCCTGGCTGATTCAAACCGGGCACGGGGTCTTCGGACTGGCCGGCTGGCGGTTCATGGTGATCTGCGTGGGCCTGCCCGCAGTGATTCTTGGCGTGATCTGCTGGTTCTATCTCACCGATCGGCCATCGGACGCGACCTGGCTTCCGGACGCGGAGCGGCAGTGGCTGGTCGAGGTCCTCGCCGAGGAGCACCGCCACATCAGCGACACCTACGACTTCCCGCTGCGCCGAGCGTTGACCAGTCCGCGAGTCTGGGCACTGGCCCTGGTGTACTTCGGCATCGCCTACGGCCTCTACGCGCTGGCCTTCTTCCTGCCGTCCATCGTCGCCGGGTTCAGAAGTACCTTCGCAGTGCAGCTGTCGCTGATCCAGGTGGGGCTCATCACCGCCGTCCCCTACCTGTTCGGCGCTGCCTCGATGTTCCTATGGTCCCGGCACGCGGACCGCACCCGCGAACACGTCTGGCATGTCGCCATTCCGCTGTTGATCGGTGGACTGGCCATTCCCGTCGCGCTGTATCTGCGCCACCCCATCGCCGTCATGGTGCCGGTGACGATAGCGGCAATGGGCATCTTCGCCGCCCTGCCGGTTTTCTGGGCGCTGCCCTCGCGATTCCTTGCCGGCGCGGCGGCGGCGGGCGGTATCGGCCTGATCAACTCGCTGGGAAACCTGGGCGGATTCGCAGCGCCGTATGCCACCGGGGCACTGCAAGACCTCACCGGAACCAACAGGGCCGGCATGTGGGCCGTCGGGCTCATCATGGCGGCCGGAGCGGCCCTGTTGGTGGCTCTGCGGGCCGCTCCGAGTAGTGCTCCTCGATCGTGATCTGGCAGGAACTCATGCCGAGCTGGTAATCCCAGCTCAGGTTCCGCTGGTTCCGATGACCGAAACCGAGTTTGACCCCTGGTTGACGACGTACACGTCGGTGCTGCTCACCGCCACCGCATTCGGGACGCTGAAGCCGGTGAGGGTCGAAGTGACCGTTTTGGTGGAGGTAGTGATCACCGAAACCGTGTTATTGCTCGTATTGACGACATACGCGCGGGTTCCGTCGGGGCTGAACGCCACCGCACTCGCACCGCTGAAACCGGTGAGGGTGTCAGTGACGGTGTTATCGGAGGTTCGGATCACCGTAACCGTGTTGCCGCCAACGGCATACGCGTAACTACCGTCGGGGCTGAACGCAATCCCCCTCGCCCTGAAGCCAGTGAGCGTGTCGACGATGGTGTTGTCGGAGGTTCGGATCACTGCGATCCCCCCCGAGTTGTTTGGATCATTGCCCACGTAGGCGTACGCACCACTCACCGCGACGGCTTCCGGCGCGGTGAATCCGGTGATCGTCGTAGTCACGGTGTTGTTGCTCGTATTGATCACTGTCACCGAGTTACTGCCCGTGTTGGTGACGTAAGCGGTTGTGCCGCCGATCGCCACCCCGGTCGGATTCGTACCCGCCGGGATCGACGTGATGACGGTGTTATTCGCCGTGTTGATCACGTCCACCAAACCGATGCTCGTGCCGGTGATGGCAACGTAGGCCCGGCTGCCATCAGGACTCAGCGCGATGCCCTTCGGTTCGTTGCCGACGGTGCGCGGCGTGACTGCATCGGTAGAGGTGTTGATCACCGACACAGAGTCGCTTGCGAAGTTGGTGACGTAGGCAGCACTACCGGTGGCATTCAGCGCGATGGCGCCTGGGAGATTGCCAACGTTGATGGAGGTTGCTCCACCGCTGAAGGTTCCGCCGTTGCCGCCAGCACCGCCATTGCCACCGTTGGCAGCACCGCTGCCATTACCGGCGGCGCCGCCGTTGCCGCCGGCGCCACCGCCGCTACCCGCGGTGCCGTTGTTTCCGGCAGTGCCGTTGGGGCTGCCCGCGGCCCCGCCGCTGCCAGCCGTACCGGTACCGGCAGCCAGGTTGGAGCCGGCACCGCCGGCACCACCATTTCCACCGACAGCGCCAGCACCTGCGGTGCCCGCAGTACCCGGGGTGCCCGCAGTGCCGGAACCGGT
>SYAA01000145.1 GCA_005789055.1 Actinomycetota bacterium | reverse complement strand
TTCGTGGCGATTCTGGCGGCCGTAGTACTCAGCGGCCGCGATGACGGCCGAGAAGACCAGCATGGCGGTGGCGACCACCCACAGGTTGCGCGCCTCGGACCGGATGGTGTCTTTGAACGCATACCCCATCACCGCGATCGGGATGGTGCCGATGATCACGTACCAGCCCATCCGGTAGTCCAGGTCGTCACGCCGGGCGGGCACGAAGATCCCGCGCAGCCACGCGGTGGAAATGCGGGCGATATCGCGAGCGAAGTAGACCACGACGGCAGCTTCGGTGCCGAGCTGGGAGACGGCGGTGAAGGACGCGCCGGCATCGTCGTCGAAAAAGAACCGGGAGACGATCGCCAGGTGCGCCGAGGACGACACGGGCAAAAACTCGGTCAGCCCCTGGACGATTGACAGCACCACCACCTGCAACCACGACATCGGCGAGGTGTCCACGCCGCTGACCGTACCTGGGCGGCCCTCAGTGCGGCGGGCGCGGCACCGCCGTGGCCCCGGCGATCGCGTCCCGCACGGCAGCGGACAGGCTGCGCACGTCGTCGACGTCGAGATCGGTCAACGGCCGGCTCGCGCTGGCCATTACGTCCTCGGGAAGTGGGACCGGACCGGCGAGTCGCGGGCGGTAGATCTCGACCCGCAGCAGCCCGCGATGAACCCAGAAGGAGAAGCTGCGACCGTCGCCCAGGTGACCGAAGCCGCTCCCGGACACTCCGGTGGTGATGTCCTCGATGACGAACTCGGCCCCCGCAGGAAGCGGTGCGGCGGCCAACGTCATAGGGACACCATAACCCCGGTTACGGCAGCGGGTGGGCAATACCGGCACCGACTCGACGGCGGCCGGGGCCTAGGATTGATGACATCGACCACTGCCCACTGGTCGAGTGACCGATCGAACCCGGGGGCCATCTGGTGCCGCAGCGCCCACACCGAGTCGCACGAACGACCTCATCCGGGATACTGGCGACCTCATCCGGGATACTGGCGTTGGCGCTGCTCCTGGCCGCATCGCTGCTGGCCGGATGCTCGTCGAAACTGACTGATCCCGGCCCGGCCACGATCGAACCGGCCAGTGCCGCGGTGTCTCCGCCACCGGGGCGGCCGCCGGTTGGCGACGTACTGGCACTGGGTGGTCGGGCCACCGCCGCGTTATTCGACGCGGCCACGTCCTCACTGGTGGTGTTCACGCCCGGCACCGACCCGCCGACACCCGGCACCCTGACGATCGTCGGGCCGACCGGCGCGGCGCGCCCGGTCATGCTGCCCGCCGGGGCCACCGCGATCGCCGGCAATGGCGAAGGCGCGGTGTACGCAACCATCCGCGGCGGGTTCGTCACCGTCGACCTGGCCACCGGCCGACTGACGGAAACGGCAATCGATGGCCATGGCGCCACCGACTTCACTGCCCTCACCCGGCGCGCCGACGGTCGCCTACTGGTCGGCAGCGCCGCGGGGGCGGTCTACGTCCTCGCCGACCACACGGGTTCGGACCAGGCGGGTTCGATTCAGACGGGCGTCACCGCTGAGACGACGATCTTCTCCCGGGTCGACGCCATCGTCACCGAGGGCGAGACCGCCGTCGTCCTTGACCGCGGTCAGACCTCGGTGACCGCCCTGAATCAGCAGGGCGCCGCACAGCAGGCCCTGCGGGCCGGACTCGGAGCGACCACCATTGCCGCCGACCCCGCCGGCCGGGTTTTGGTGACCGACACCCGCGGCGGGCAACTGCTGGTGTTCAGTGTCGATCCGCTGATCCAGCGCCAGGGGTATCCGATCGGTGAATCGCCCTATGCAATCGCGGGTTCGAAGACGCTGGTGTGGGTTTCCCAAACCGGAATAAACTCCGTCGCCGGCTACGACCTCGGAACCGGTATCCCGGTGGAGATAGTGCGCTACCCCACTGTCCGCCAACCGAACTCGCTCGCCTTCGATGAGGTTTCCGGAACCCTCTATGTGGTGTCCGGTTCCGGTGACGGCATCCAGGTGATCCGCAACGCAGCAGGTACGCCGTGAGCGCACCGAAGTGGAGTCGGATGCCGGCAGCATGGGAGCGCGAACTTTCCGATGACTACGAGTGGATACCACTGCGACTGCCACCCGAGGTGACCCGAATCAGCGCCTCGACCCGACTGTCCATCGAAGCCGAGTATCGGGGTTGGGAGCTTTCCCGGGTCCGGCTCTACACCGACGGGAGTAGACGGGTGTTGTTGCGGCGCAGGAAATCCCGGGGTGACAATCCGCAACCGACCGATCAGCCGGGCTTGTGATCTACGAGGCAGTGCGTCGGGCGTTGTTCCTTGCGCCCCCGGAGCGCATCCACACCCTGGTGTTCACCGCGCTGCGCGGCGTCACCGCGACCGAGCTCTCCCGCGGGCCCCTGCGCCGAGCGCTGGCACCGGATGACCCGATTCTCGCCAGCACGGTATTCGGGGTGAAGTTCAGCGGACCGGTTGGTCTGGCCGCCGGATTCGACAAGGATGGCGATGGCCTGAATACCTGGGGCGCACTGGGATTCGGCTACGCCGAGGTCGGCACGGTAACGGCGCAGCCGCAACCAGGCAATCCGCAGCCTCGATTGTTCCGGCTGCCGGCCGACCGCGCCCTGCTCAACCGAATGGGATTCAACAACCACGGCGCCGGGCAGTTGGCGCTGCGCCTGGCCCGCAGTAGTCCGGATACCCCGATCGGGGTCAATATCGGTAAGTCGAAAGTCACCCCGCCAGAGCAGGCGGCGCAGGACTACGCGGCCAGCGCTCGACTGCTCGGCCCACTGGCCGCCTACCTGGTGGTCAACGTCAGCTCGCCCAACACCCCCGGCCTTCGCGATCTGCAGGCCGTGGAGTCGTTGCGCCC
>SYAA01000144.1 GCA_005789055.1 Actinomycetota bacterium | reverse complement strand
TCGACACGACGCTAAAACAATACGGGGATGGAAGACATCCGGCCGTGACAGCTTCATTGCGACCTCACAACAGCGATGATAGTGACATGCATGCTGTCGAAGTCGCCGAGACGGGCGGTCCTGAAGTCCTGCGCTACGTCGAGAAACCCGTGCCCTCCCCCGGCCCCGGCGAAGTGCTCATCAAGTCCGATGCCATCGGGGTCAACTACATCGACACCTATTTCCGTTCCGGGATCTACCCGCGGGCGTTGCCATATGTGGTGGGCACCGAGGTGTGCGGGACCGTGGCCGCTGTCGGTGAGGATGTGGCGGCGATCAGCGTCGGCGACCGTGTTGTCACCGCCAGCGCTGTCGGGGCCTATGCGCAATACTGCGTTGCGCCTGCTGATTTCGTCGCCTACGTTCCGGACTCGGTGCCGTCCGATGCGGTCGCGTCCGCACTCCTCAAAGGCATGACGGCGCACTACCTGATCAAATCGGTCTATCAGGTGCAGCCGCGCGATCTCATTTTGGTACATGCCGGGGCGGGCGGAGTCGGACTCATTCTCACCCAGTGGGCGACCAGTCTCGGAGCCAGCGTCATCACCACCGCATCCACCCGCGAGAAGGGCGAACTCTCCCGCCGGGCCGGATCTGTCGAAGTTCTCGATTATCCCGACGATCCGGTCGAATTCGGCGAGCGGGTGCGTGCGCTGACTCACGGTCACGGCGTGGCCGCGGTCTACGACGGTGTGGGCGCGTCAACCTTCGATGCCAGCCTGGCCAGCCTGGCGGTGCGCGGCACACTGGCGTTATTCGGCGCCGCCAGTGGGGCCGTGCCCCCGGTGGACCCTCAGCGGCTCAGCGCCGCCGGATCGGTGTACCTCGTTCGCCCGAGCCTGGTCCACTTCATCCGGACACCGGACGAATTCGCCTGGCGAGCGGGTGAGGTGATCAACGCAATCGCCGATGGTTCGCTTCCCATCACGGTGGGCGGGCGGTACCCGCTGGCCGAATCCGACCGCGCCCACACCGATCTACAGGCTCGAAAGACCACCGGTTCGATCGTGCTACTCCCACCAGGCTCGGACCCGTGATGCCGTGATTGGCACCGATGACGTGGGTGCCTACCGCTAGCCGAACAGGACGGGCAGACCGACCGCCGAATCAACGGCCAACGCGCAGAACACCGCCGACAGGTAGTTGTTGGACTGCAGGAACAACTTCAGCGGCGTGACCGCCTCACCGCGGCGCACTCCGGCGTGCAGACGGTGTGCCAGGGTCAGGAACCATGCGCCGGCCAGTACCGCCACCGATGCGTACAACCACCCCGCGGCCGGAACGAGAGCCAGCGTGGCAACCACCGTCAGCCAGGTGTAGACCACGATCTGGGTGGTCACCTGTCGTTCGGTGGCGACCACGGGCAGCATCGGCACCCCGGCGGCCGCGTAGTCCTCCTTGTAGCGCATGGCCAGCGCCCAGGTGTGCGGCGGGGTCCAGAAGAAGATGAAGGCGAACATCACCAGCGCCTGCCAGCCGACGGTGCCGGTGGCCGCCGACCAGCCGATCATCACCGGCATGCAGCCCGCGGCTCCACCCCAGACGACGTTCTGCGATGTGCGCCGCTTGAGCAGCAGCGTGTAGACCAACACGTAAAAGGCGATGGTCGCCGCCGCCAGATGGGCCGACAACAGGTTGGTGGTCCACCACAACCAGAAGAACGAGGCCACCGACAGCGCGAGCCCGAAGATCAGCGCGTGGCTGCGCGGCACCGTCGCCAGGGCCAGTGGCCGACCCGCGGTGCGCTTCATGACCTTGTCGATGTCGGCGTCGGCGACACAGTTCAGGGCGTTGGCCCCGCCGGCGGCCAGCATGCCCCCGAAGAGGGTGTTGAAAATCAGAACCAGGTCCACCGAGCCCCGGTTGGCGAGCAGCATCGCCGGGATCGTGGTCACCAACAGCAGCTCGATGACCCGGGGTTTTGTCAGCGCGATGTAGCCGAAAAGCGTGGAGCGAACTCGACCCGACCGCGCGACGCCCGCCGGGCTGGCGCGGTGGCCTTCGCGAATGTTCACGCAATCAACTCCTCACGGACGGGTTGCTGTCAACCGCCCCGGATCTACTACCGACGATGGTAGACCGCCAGCCTGCCGATTCGGTACTGCCGGGTGCAATGCCGGGATTAGGGTGTGCTTGAGACCGGGTTGCCAGCTGATACGACTTCCCCAGGAGTGACTCCGTGACAACGCTCGACGAGATTTCCGCGCTCACCAAACCCCACCACCCCGGCGACTGGAGCGCCCTCGACTCACGCGCCGTCGACACGGCGCGGGTGCTGGCGGCCGATGCCGTTCAGAAGGTCGGCAACGGCCACCCCGGCACCGCGATGAGCCTGGCACCGCTGGCCTACACCCTGTTCCAGCGAGTCATGCAGCACGATCCCGGCGACACCGGGTGGCTGGGCCGCGACCGTTTCGTCCTGTCCTGCGGCCACAGCAGCCTCACCCTCTACATTCAGCTGTACCTGGGCGGATTCGGCCTGGAACTGTCCGACATCGAGGCGCTGCGCACCTGGAACTCCAAGACCCCCGGGCATCCGGAGTTCGGACACACCAGGGGTGTGGAGATCACCACCGGCCCGCTCGGCCAGGGGCTGGCCTCGGCGGTCGGCATGGCAATGGCCGCTCGCTTCGAGCGCGGCCTGTTCGATCCCGACGCCGCGCCCGGCACCAGCCCCTTCGATCACTACATCTATGTGATCGCCTCCGACGGCGACATGGAGGAGGGCGTCACCAGCGAGGCGTGCTCGCTGGCCGGGACTCAGCAACTGGGAAACCTGATCGTCTTCTGGGACGACAACGAGATCTCCATCGAACACGACACCAATATCGCGTTCACCGAAGACACCCCGGCGCGCTATGAGGCGTACGGCTGGCATGTCCAGGTCGTTGAGGGCGGCGAGAACGTCGTCGGCATCGAGAAAGCGGTCGAAGCGGCGAAGAAGGTCACCGATAAGCCCTCGTTCATCGCGGTGCGCACCATCATCGGCTACCCAGCCCCGACCAAGATGAACACCGGCGGGGTTCACGGCTCGGCCCTCGGCGCCGAGGAGGTTGCAGCCACCAAGCGGATTCTCGGCTTCGACCCGGATCGCAACTTCGAGGTCGCCGACGACGTCATCGCCCACACCCGAGCGTTGGCCGATCGCGGTCGGGCGGCCCACGAGAGCTGGCAGAGCGGATTCGACGCCTGGGCCACCCGCGAACCGGAGCGCAAGAAGCTCCTCGACCGCCTGCTGGCCCGGGAGTTGCCGGCCGGCTGGGACGCCGATCTGACGCACTGGGAGCCGGGATCCAAAGCGGTCGCCACCCGAGCCGCGTTCGGTCAGGTGCTCAACGACGTGGCACCGAAGTTGCCGGAACTGTGGGGCGGCTCGGCGGATCTCGCCGGCAGCAACAACACCACCATCAACGGAGTGAAGTCGTTCGGTCCGCCGTCGATCTCGACGGAGGACTACACCGCCGACTGGTACGGCCGGGTGCTGCACTTCGGCATCCGGGAACACGCGATGGGGTCGATACTGTCCGGCATCGTGCTGCACGGCCCTACCCGCGCCTTCGGCGGCACCTTCATGCAGTTCTCCGACTACATGCGTCCGGCAGTGCGGCTGGCCGCGTTGATGGACATCGATCCGATCTACATCTGGACCCACGACTCGATCGGACTCGGCGAAGACGGTCCGACGCATCAACCCGTCGAGCACCTGGCAGCCCTGCGAGCCATCCCGAATCTATCGGTGGTTCGTCCGGGTGATCCGAACGAGACCGCCTTCGCTTGGCGCGCGATCATCGCGCGCGACACGGGCAGCGGGCCGGTCGGATTCATCCTCACCCGTCAGGGAGTGCCCGTACTGGATGGCACCAGCAGCGACGGCGTTGCCCGCGGCGGCTATGTCCTCGGCGGCGGTGACGCCGCCGCCGCCGACGTCATCATCATTGCGACCGGGTCGGAACTGCAACTCGCCGTCGAGGCCCGGAAGTTGCTGGCCGATAAGAACATTCGGGCCGCGGTGGTGTCGATGCCCTGCGTCGAATGGTTTGAGGCCCAACCGCAGAAATACCGTGACAGCGTGCTGCCACCCAAGACGTCGGCGAGGGTCGCGGTGGAAGCCGGGATCGCACAGAGCTGGTACAAATTCGTCCCCGGCGGCGAGATCGTGTCGCTGGAGCACTACGGCGCCTCAGCCGACGACAAGACCCTGTTCCGCGAATTCGGCTTCACACCCGAGGCGGTCGCTGCCGCCGCGGAACGCGCAATCAACAGCTGACCCACAACACATAGCTAACCCATAACTCGCAGCTAACCCACAACTCATAGGGAGATATCACATGAAGCAGAACCGAAACCTTGCGGAGCTGTCCGAGGCGGGCGTTTCCGTCTGGCTCGACGACCTGTCCCGCGACCGACTGCGGTCGGGAAACCTTGCCGAACTCATCAACACCAAGAGCGTGGTGGGCGTCACCACCAACCCCTCGATCTTTCAGGCTGCG
>SYAA01000143.1 GCA_005789055.1 Actinomycetota bacterium | reverse complement strand
CCTGATAGGGCTCCACGTAGGACGGGTGGTTGTGGGACTCGACCTTGAAGGTCACCGCCCAGCCGTCGCCGATGTCGACCACTCCGGCGTTCTCGCCGATTCCGGCCAGCATGCAACGGCGCATCGCCTCGGTGGTGGTCTCACCGAAGTAGCGCAGGTGCACCTTGGAGGACTTGTACGAGCAGTGTTCGCTCCACATGACCGAGTACATCGCCAACTCGGCATCGGTCGGTCGTCGTCCGAGTATTTCGCGTATGCGCAGATACTCGTCGTCCTTAAGGCCAAGCTCCCGGTAGGGCTGCGGATGGTCGGGAGTGCCGGCCGCGTGCTCGACGGTGTCCGTCACGTCAGCCCATCACCGGCGCAACGCAGAACACATTGCCGTCGGGGTCCTCCAGCACCACCCAGCCGTAGTCACCGAACGAGTGGCGTCCGGTCTCCGCGGCACCAAGTTCGACGAGGCGGGCGATCTCGGCCTCCACATCGGGGGTCGCGAAGTCGAGGTGGATGCGGGCCTTGCCGGGGGTCGGGTCATCCACCCGCTGAAAGCCCAGCCGCGGACCCGCCGCACACGCCACCATGAGGAATTCGCCCGGCACCACCGGGACCACCGTGCCGCCTAGCACGGTGGACCACCAGTCGGCCAACCGGTCCGGCTCGGTGCAGTCGAACGTCACCATTTCCACCGTCAGATTCGCGGAGCCCGTCATGCGCCAACACTAACTCAGCCCGGTGCCAGGAATGCCGCCAGCGCGGCGGCATAGGGGCCGACATCGGCGGCGCCCATCAGTTCGCGAGCGGAGTGCATGGCCAGCTGCGGGGCCCCGACGTCGACGGTCGGAATGCCGGTTCGAGCGGCCGTCATCGGCCCGATGGTTGATCCGCACGGCAAGTCGGCGCGGTGCTCATAGCGCTGCAACGGCACACCGGCCTGCCGGCAGGCCAGTTCGAAGGCTGCTGCGGTGCGGCCGTCGGTGGCGTAGCGCAGATTCGGTTGCACCTTGAGCACCGGGCCACCGTTGACGTAGATCGGATGGCCGGGTTCGTGGCGCTCCGGGTAGTTCGGATGGGTGGCGTGCGCCATGTCGGCTGAGGCCAGCATCGAGGCAGTCGTCAGCCGCAGGAAGTCCTCCCGGTCCCCGTCGGCAGCCAGCACGATGCGCTCCAGTGTGGTGCGCAGCAGATCCGACTGCGCGCCGTGATCGGAGACTGAGCCGACCTCCTCATGGTCGAACAGCGCCAGCACCGGCAGGTATCCCGACGCCTCGGCGGCCAGCAGTGCCTCCAGCCCCGCGTAGCAACTCGCCTGATTGTCCAGTCGCGGCGCGCTGATGAGGTCCCTGTCGACTCCGATGAGGCGCGACGGGGTCAGGTCATGGGTCATCAACTCCGCCGACAGCAGATCGGCGGGGGCCACGGTTACCCACTCGGCGACGTAGTCGTGAAACGACCGGGCCGCACCCTCGGCCCCGAAAATCGCGTCAAGGTGCCGCTGCGGGTTGAGGTTCACGGCGTTGCGGTCCTCGGCGAGGTGGATGGCCAGTTGTGGCACCCGCAGCAGCGGTTCGTCGAAGCGCACCAGGCGGTGCTCGATGCGGCCGTCCTTACCGAGCAACGAAATCCGGCCACTGAGGCCCAGGTCGCGATCCAGCCAGGAGCTCAGCCACGCCCCGCCGTAGGGCTGCAACCGCACCACCCGCCACATCGCCTCGCTGCGATCCGGGCGCTGCTTGACACGCAGGTTTGGACTGTCGGTGTGGGCACCCACGATGCGGAATGGCTGTTGGCGGCCCGATGCGTACCAGGCGACCACCGATCCGGACCGGATCGTGAAGAATCCGCCGGCGGCGTCGCTCCAACGGTCGGTTTCGGCCAGCTCGGTATAGCCGGCATCCCGCAGCCGCTCGGCCACCGTCGCGCAGACATGGAACGGTGACGGCGAGGCGTCGATGAATTCACACAGCCCCTGTGCGGTCGCTGCGGTCATCGCTTAGACGGCCAGCACCGCGTCGAGCGCCGAATAGAACATCCCCAGCCCGTCATCTGAGGGCCCGGTCAGCGGCTCGATAGCGTGCTCTGGGTGCGGCATCAGGCCGACGACGCGTCCGTTCGCCGAGGCGATGCCCGCGATGTCGCGCAGAGAACCGTTGGGGTTCTCGGCGTAGCGGAATACCACCCGGCCGTCGCCCTCGAGTTCGTCGAGCACGGATTCGCTTGCCACATAACGCCCTTCGCCCGATTTCAGCGGTACCAGCAGCTCGGCACCCGACTCGTAACGAGATGTCCAGGCGGTGGCCGTCGACTCGACTCGCAACCACGCGTCGCGGCAGATGAAATGCAGACCGGCATTGCGAGTCAGCGCCCCGGGAAGCAAATCGGCCTCGCACAGCACCTGGAATCCATTACAGATACCAAGCACCGGCATGCCGCGGCCGGCGGCGGTGACGACCTCGCCCATGACCGGTGCGAATTTCGCGATGGCCCCGCAGCGCAGATAGTCGCCAGAGGAGAACCCGCCGGGAACGACGATCGCGTCGACGCCCTTGAGGTCGGCATCGGCATGCCACAGGCTCACCGCCTCGGCTCCGGCCAGGCGCACCGCCCGGGCGGCGTCGACGTCATCGAGGGTGCCGGGAAAGGTGATGACCCCGACCCGCGCACTCACGACGACTCCCGGCTGACCGACCAATCCTCGATCACCGTGTTGGCCAACAGCGATTCGGCGATCTCTGCCAGTTGGTCGTCGGTCACGGTGTCGTCCACCTCAAGCTCAAACCGCTTGCCCTGCCGCACGTCTGAAACTCCGGCGTGGCCGAGGCGGCCGAGCGCTCCGGAGATGGCCTGGCCCTGCGGGTCGAGAATCTCGGCCTTGGGCATCACGTGAACAACAACCCGGGGCACTGGGGCTCCTCTGACGCGGTGGATGGTGCTGAGTTGATCCTAGATGCCGGGTTGATCCGCTCGGTGGCTCAGGGGCAGGAGCCGATGTAGGCAACACACAACGGCGCGCCGAGCGAGTCGAAGACGGTCGCGTCGATGACTGCGGGCCAGGGCGTCCGGGGCGGGGATTGCGACCACAGCGCAAGTTCGGTGACGGTGCTGTTGACCGGGTCGGCGAGCAGATACTGATGCAGGATCACCGGACCTCCCACCGTGGCGGCCAGCCGCTCGGGGTCCTCCGAGGTCACCGACGGCGAGGCGGCAACGTTGGTCTGCTGACAGGCCCGCAACGCATCAACCGCGGCGGAGAAGGTGTCCAGCGCAAGTTCGCCGCCCCGCCAGGTCTCACCAGGCCAATGCAGTACCTGTGCCTGGAGTTGCCACTCTCCCTCGGCGTTGTTGACCATCGCACGCTCCGCGACCGCGTAGTTGCGAGGGTCCTGCGCGACCGGCGGGCTGGCACAGAGTTCCTCGAACCGGAACCGCGAAGGCCGCGCGGTCACCGCCACGCCGGACAATTCAGGCCAGTCATAGCGGGAGTCCAGTGGGATCGCTAGCGGCGAGATCCATGCGGTCCCGGGAATCCGATTGCAGGACGGCGGACAGTTGCCAGCGGGTTGGGCCGCCGTGGGTGGCGCGCCGGCGATCAGCGAGGCCGCCAACACCGATGTGAGGACCAATCGCATACGCCGCCTCCCGTGCGAGCACAATCGTAAGCATGGAACTGACGCATTTCGGTCATTCATGCCTGCTCGCGGAGTTCGGTGTCGCGCGACTGTTATTCGATCCGGGCACCTTCTCCCACGGTTTCGAAGGCATCACCGGTCTGTCCGCGATCCTGATCACTCACCAGCATCCCGACCACGCCGACCCGCAACGCCTACCGGCCCTGGTCGAAGCCAACCCCGATGCGGCGCTCTAT
>SYAA01000142.1 GCA_005789055.1 Actinomycetota bacterium | reverse complement strand
GGGCTCGTCGAGCAGCAGTACCTCGGGTTCGGCGGCCAGCGCCCGGGCCAGTGCGACCAGTTGTGCCTGACCACCGGACAGGGCCCCGGGAGCGCGGTCGGCGAGATCGTCGGCACCGACCTCCGCCAGCCACCGCCGGGCCCGCAGTCGCGCCCCCGACCGGTCGGTACGTCGACGAGCTGCGAACATCACGTTGGCGATCGCCGTCAGGTGCGGGAACAGCAGCGGGTCCTGCATGAGCACCCCAATCCGGCGGTCGTGGACCGGCACGCACACGCCGCGGCCGGTGTCGGTCAGTGTCCGGTCCCCCAACCGGACCACCGCCTCGTCGGCGCGCAACAGTCCGGCGATCACCGCGATGGTCGTGGACTTGCCGGCGCCATTGGGCCCGAGGACCGCCAGCACCTCACCGGCGGCCACGCTGAATTCCACGTCCAGTCCGCGCTGGGCCACCCTGGCCCGCAGATGCAGCTCAGTCACCGGCACTCATCCGGCACCCCATCCGGCGATCCGGCGCCCGCCCAGGCCGACAACGACGACGGCCGCGATACCGATGAGGAGCACCGACAGTGCGACCGCCGCCTCGGGGTCGCCTTCGCGCTGCAGGTAGATCTCCAGGGGCAGGGTGCGGGTGACGCCCTGCCGGGAGCCAGCGAAGGTCAGGGTGGCGCCGAACTCCCCCAGCGCCCGGGCGAACGCCAAGACGGCACCGGCCAGCAGGCCGGGCGCCAGCAGGGGCAGCGTCACCCGCCACCACACCGTGCTCGGACGCGCCCCGAGGGTGGCCGCCACCTCGTCATAGCGCGAACCGGCGGTGCGAGCGGTGCCTTCGAGGGCGATGACAAGGAAGGGCAGCGACACAAAGGTCTGGGCCAGCACCACCGCGGCAGTGGTGAACGCGATCCGGATGCCGGCGGCCTCCAGATAATGGCCCAGCAGTCCAAGCCTGCCGAACACGTAGAGGAGCGCGAGGCCGCCCACCACGGGAGGTAACACCAGTGGCAGCAGGATCAACGGGCGAACCACCCGCGCCAGGCGGCCGCGGTGACGCGCCAGCACCAGTGCCAGTGGGACGCCGAGCACCAGGCAGAGCAGTGTGCTCACGGTGGCGGTCTGAAGGCTCAGCAGCAGCGCCGCCCTGGATGCCGGGCTGGTGACCAGCGGGATGAACCTCGACCAGTCCACCTTGGCGATGATGCCGACCAGTGGCAGAGCGACGAAGATCGCGCCGACGGCGGCGGGGAGGTAGACCCAGCGGGGCAGCGATCCCCCCGGCGCCCGGATCGGCCTCATGGCCTCCCACCCTAGGCCCGATCCGCAGTCCTACCGTCGAGTAACATCTTCTGTGCGAGTGAGGAGCACGCCGATGGATGTACTAGTCACCGGAGCCGATGGCGAATTGGGGCGCACGGTCGCGGAAACCTTCCGTGCGGCCGGCCATCAGGTGGTTGTCAGCGGTGTGGATCGCGCCGAGCTAGAACTGGTGGCCAAGGAACTTGAGGTGGACGCCGTCGTCTGCGATCCGGCCGACCCGGCCAGCCTGGCCAGTGCCCGCGCCGAGTTCCCGTCGCACCTCGACACGATCGTGGCGGTGCCGGGCCCAGGCTGGGTAGGCGGGGACCCGCGGGCTTTCAGCACCGCGGACACCGCCACGGCGTGGCGTTCGGCATTCGACCGCACAGTGCTCTCGGCGGTGCTGACGGTCCACACCGTTGCCGACAACCTCCGGTCGGGCGGCTCGATCGTGACGGTCGTCGCCGATTCCGCAACGGATTCCGCACCCGAGTCCGCGGCTAAGGCGGCGCTCGCCGACTGGACGGCGGGGCAATCCGAACAACTTGGGATACGCGGCATCACGATCAACGTGGTGGCGTGCGGGCGGAACTCCCAGCCGGGCTACTCAGGGCTGGCTGTCGTGCAACCACCGGTACCGACGGAGATCGCCCGACTGGCGTTGTTTCTCGCCACGCCGGCGGCCCGGCACATCACCGGCCAGACCCTCCACGTCGGTCGCGGTGCGGCGGCGTCCTACGGCTGATCTGTTCCCGGATCGCCTGTTCCCCGATCGTTTGCCCCCGGTTGTTTTTCGTCGGTTGTTTTCCCCGGTTACTGTCGAGCGGTGACGATCCAACTGGGCTTGCAGATCCCGAATTTCTCCTACGGCACGCCGGTCGCCGATCTGTTCCCCACTGTCGTCGCCCAGGCTCGGGAGGCCCAGCAATCCGGGTTCGATTCGGTGTTCGTGATGGATCACTTCTACCAACTGCCGATGCTCGGATCGCCCGATCAGCCGATGCTGGAGGCCTACACCGCCCTGGGCGCGCTGGCGACCGCGACCGAGGACGTGTTACTCGGCACCCTCGTCACCGGTAACACCTACCGCAACCCGACACTGCTCGCCAAGATCATCACCACCCTGGACGTGATCAGCGGCGGTAGGGCCGTGCTGGGAATCGGAACCGGCTGGTTCGAACTCGAGCACGAGCAACTCGGCTTCGAGTTCGGCACCTTCACCGAGCGATTCGCCAAACTCGATGAGGCACTGCAGATCCTGCTGCCGATGATCGCCGGAGAAAAGGTGAGCGTCGCCGGCAAGTACTACCGGACCGTCGACGCGTTCGCCGAACCGCGCTTTTCCAATCACATTCCGCTGATGATCGGTGGCAGCGGTGAGAAGAAGACGTTCGGCCTCGCGGCACGGTACTTCGACCACCTCAACATCATCGCCTCCTTCGCCGAACTCCCCGCGAAGGTCGATGCGCTCACCAGGCGGTGCGCGGAGGTCGAACGGGACCCCGCCACGCTGGAAACCAGCATCCTGCTCACCGTGGTACCGGACCCGAATTTCACCGACGACATGGTGCCCGAGGCGATGCGGGGCCGGATGGTGGTCGGTAGCCCGGACAAGATCGCCGACGAAGTTCAGCGCCACGTGCTCGACGCCGGGATCGACGGCGTCATCCTGAACCTGCCCGCGTATGTACCGGGCTCCATCAACGCCGTCGGCGAAGCGCTACGACCCATCCTCAGGTTATGACCCGGCGCGACACCCGTGACATGGCCGACTACCGTGGTAGGTGTTCGCTGCACACTCGGCCGGTGCAGTCACCCAAGGAGCAACAATGAGTCATCCCGGCGCCACACTGTCGGATAAGCACAGGGTCGTAATCGTCGGCTCGGGTTTCGGTGGCCTGAACGCCGCCCAGAAACTCAAGCGGGCCGATGTCGACATCAAACTGATCGCCAAGACCACCCACCACCTCTTCCAGCCCCTGCTCTACCAGGTGGCCACTGGAATCATCTCCGAGGGCGAGATCGCGCCGCCGACTCGGGTGATCCTGCGGAACCAGAAGAACTGCCAGGTGCTCCTCGGCGAGGTCACCGACATCGATCTGACCAACCGAACCGTCGATTCGCTGCTGCTGGGCCACACCTATCGCACGCCCTATGACACGCTGATCGTCGCCGCGGGAGCCGGCCAGTCCTATTTCGGCAACGACCACTTCGCCGAATGGGCGCCCGGCATGAAGACCATCGACGACGCGCTGGAACTGCGCGGCCGGATCCTCGGCGCCTTCGAACAAGCCGAGCGCTCCAGCGATCCGGAACGCCGCGCGAAACTTCTCACGTTCGTCGTCGTCGGGGCGGGTCCGACCGGGGTGGAGATGGCGGGCCAGATCGCTGAACTGGCCGACTACACCCTCCGCGGCGCGTTCCGCCATATCGACTCCACCAAGGCCAGGGTGATCCTTCTCGACGCCGCGCCGGCAGTACTGCCGCCGATGGGCGAGAAGCTGGGCCTGAAGGCCGCCGCACGACTCGAGAAGCTCGGCGTCGAGATCCAACTCGGCGCAATGGTCACCGACGTCGACCGCAACGGCATCACGGTCAAACGTAACGACGGCAGCACAGAGCGGATCGAGTGCGCGACGAAGGTGTGGTCCGCCGGGGTCGCGGCCAGCGCGCTGG
The DNA here is from genome assembly GCA_005789055.1 of Actinomycetota bacterium. Classification (GTDB taxonomy): domain Bacteria; phylum Actinomycetota; class Actinomycetes; order Mycobacteriales; family Mycobacteriaceae; genus Mycobacterium. The sequence continues at coordinate 1,652 of SYAA01000142.1, read as the reverse complement.
GCAAGATCCTTGCCGACCAGTCTGGGGCTGAAATCGACCGCGCCGGCCGGATCAGGGTGATGCCGGACCTGACGATTCCGGGTCATCCAAACGTCTTCGCCGTCGGTGATATGGCGCTCATCGACGGCGTCCCCGGTCAGGCGCAGGGCGCGATTCAGGGTGCGCGTTACGCCGCCAGGCTGATCAAAGCCGAACTGCAGGGCGCCGATCCGACTGCGCGGTAACCGTTCCGCTACTTCGACAAGGGTTCGATGGCCACCGTGTCGCGTTTTTCGGCCGTGGCCAAGGTAGGTCCGGTGGAGTTCGGCGGATTCATCGCGTGGCTGGCCTGGCTATTCCTGCACCTGATCTATCTGGTGGGTTTCCGGGCCCGGTTGGCGACAACACTGTCCTGGATCGGGACGTTTGTCGGCAGCAAGCGCGGTCAGCTCACCATTACCGAGCAGCAGGCCTACGCACGCACCCGAATCGAACAACTCGAGGAGATCGTGGCCGAGGTCGAGGGTGAGGACGATGAGGTCGCCGGGACCGTTAGGGCCGAGGATTCGGCGACGGTTGCCTCCTGAGCGGAGGCCGGTGCGCTTCGGCGACCATCGGTCCGTGGCAGCGCTCACCGGCGAGCGGAACCGCAGGTGAAACCCGACGAAGTGGTCTACCGAGTACTGCAGCGTCTGCCGGCGCGGATGCTATCGCTGCGCTCCATCGTCATTTTGGCCGCGCTGGCCGTGGTGGCACTGGTGGTAACGCTCGGGGTCTGGGTGTGGGTGGGCGTCACCAACGATCAGTACAGCCAACTCGACCGGCGGCTGGACTCGGTGAGCAGCCTCGGCGACTTCAGCACCCTGCTGTCCGGCCCACCGACGCCCGGAGCGGCGAGTCCGGACGGCAATCTGGTCCGCACCGTCAGGGTGGGCTCGATGGCGATGTCGTCACCCACCAGCGTGGTATTGCCGAAATTCGCGGACGGCTATGCCAACACCACCATCGACGGGGTCGAATACCGGGTCCGCACGTTCACCGTGGGCGGCGCGTCGATCGCGCTGGGGGCGCCCCTGGCCGAAACCCAGCGCAGGATCAGCGAATTGCACTGGCGCGTCCTGCTGATCTGTGGCGGTGTCATTGCCGGCACCGTCGTCGTGGGCTGGTTCTTCTCGCTGATCATGATCGACCCGTTTCGGCTGCTCGCCCAGCAGGCCCGCGCCATCAACGCCCAGTCCAAGCCCGAGGAAGTACAGGTTCGGGGAGTTCGGGAGGCCGTCGAGATCGGCGAGGCGGTGGAGGGAATGCTCGCCCGGATCGGCGACGAGCAAGATCGAACCAAGGCCGCGCTGGAGTCGGCGCGGGACTTCGCCGCCGTCGCCTCGCATGAACTGCGTACACCACTGACGGCGATGCGCACCAACCTGGAGGTGCTCTCGACCCTCGAACTCGGCGACGAACAGCGCACGGAAGTGATCGGGGACGTCATCCGCACCCAGAGTCGCATCGAGGCCACCCTGACCGCCCTGGAGCGGCTGGCTCAGGGCGAGCTGACCACCGCCGACGATTTCGTACCCTTCGACATCGCCGAATTGCTCGATCGCGCCGCCCATGACGCCGAGCGCACGTACCCGGATCTGCGCATCGCCCTGGTGCCCTCGCCGGCGGTGCTG
>SYAA01000141.1 GCA_005789055.1 Actinomycetota bacterium | reverse complement strand
TCAGAACCGTGTGAATCGCGTCGCAGAGGTTTGCACTGCAACTCGCCGCCCTCGTGTTGGCCCGCACTTGGGCTTCCGTCACGGTCTGCACCAGTGCGCCGATCTTCTCGGCGGCGGTGCCGGTGGAATCCAGGATCCGGCGAATCTCGGTGTTGCCGTCGTCGGCGATCGTCTCCAGGTCGGTGCGAAGTTCGGTGATCCACTGGTGAGCGGATTCGTAGGACTGGTGTTTCGCGAGGTTTCGCGCGGCGACATCCCGTGCCAGGGTTTCGCCGGACTGGAATGACTGGCGTGCGCTCTCGGCCGTGACACCGAGTTGGGAGTCGAGGACGTGCGTACGGATGGCGCGCAACACGTCCGCGTAACCGTCGTAGCCCGACCCCAATCCGGCGCGGGATGCCGCAGCAGCCCGCAGAATCGCCAGCGCCTCCGACCCCGGCCACTGATGGCCGACGAGCAAGGATGACCACTGGCCGGGTGGCAGATCCGCCATGGCCGGGATGCTATCGACGCCCTGGCCGAAGCGGTATTCACCGCAGCCGCCAAGCCATTCCGGCGGCGACTGTGGCCGAACCTTTACTTGACCCCCGCAGAACCATGCCGGGACGATGAACCGATGCGCTCAATCTTGCTGTCCCTGTGCGCCGTCGGCAGCGCAGCTGTGGTGGCCGTCGCGTCAGCGCCGATGGCCGCTGCCCAGCCGCCGTGGTTCGCCGCCGCCGTGGGGGCATCACAACAGGTGCTTTCAGTCGTCGGCACCGGTGGCTCCACCGCCAAGATGGACGTCTGGCAGCGCGGTGCAGCCGGCTGGCAGGCGGTCGGCACCGGGATCCCGGTGTTGGTGGGTTCGGCTGGGATGGCGCCCAGGGCCCGTGACGGCGTCCCGGCCACCCCGATGGGCGTCTACTCCCTGGACTTCGCCTTTGGCACCGAACCGAGCCCGGGCGGCGGGCTGAAGTATTTCCAGACGACTCCGGATTACTGGTGGTCCGCCGACGGCCCGACCTACAACACCATGCAGGTGTGCGAGGAATCGGAGTGCCCCTTCGATACCTCGCTAGCCAGCGGGACCGAGAATCTTTTCATCCCGGCGTACGCGCACGCTGTCGTGATGGGAGTCAACAAGGAGCGAATCCCCGGCGACGGAGGCGCCTTCTTCGTGCACACCTCCAACGGCGCGCCGACAGCGGGTTGCGTGGCGCTCGACGACGCCACGCTGACCAAGATCATCAGCTGGCTGCAGCCGGGCGCAGTGATCGCGATCGCCCAGTAGTTAGGCCAGGGCAGGGCCCGGCTTGACCTTGAAGTTCAGGCCCTCCACCGACTGCGTCACCTCGTAGGTGCGTTCGTATCCGGTCGCGCAGATCTTCCAACCGGCGGCAGTGTTGCGGTAGCGGTCATGGTAGAACGCCGCCCCGAAAAGCATGAAGTTGTACTCCGCCACGATCACGCGGTCCTGCAGGTACCAGGTGGCTTCGGCCTCGTTGCCGTCGACGGTGATCTCCGGGTGCGTCACCCGGTGCTCGGTGATCACCCCGGCGGGCATTGAGGTGCGCATGAACTCCACCAGATCGGCGCGATTGTCGAAGCGGTGTTCCTTGCCCAGGGATGATCCGTAGGCACCGGAGATGTCCTCGGTCAAGGTGTCGGCGAAGTCGTCCCAGTGCTTGGTGTCCAGCGCCCGCAGATAGCGGTACTTCACCCGTTTGATTGCCTCGATCGCGTTCGCATCAGCCATGTCCGACATTGCAACACACCCGCAACGAGTGGGCTAGGTTTTGGGGCGTGAGCCCACCGTTGAGCCGTTACGCCGCGTTGTCGCGCGAGGAGCTCGCTGTCCTGGTGCCCGAGTTGCTGCTGATCGGCCAACTGATCGACCGCTCCGGAATGGCGTGGTGCATTCAGTCTTTCGGCCGCGAGGAAATGCTGCAGATCGCGATAGAGGAGTGGGCCGGCGCCAGCCCGCTCTACACCCGGCGGATGCAGAAGGCCCTGTGCTACGAAGGCGATGACATCATCACCATTTTCAAGGGCTTGCAGTTCGACATCGGTGCGCCGCCGCAGTTCATGGACTTCCGCTACACCGTGCACGACCGCTGGCACGGCGAGTTCCACCTCGACCACTGCGGCGCCCTGCTCGACGTGGAACCGATGGGTCCGGACTACGTCCAGGGAATGTGCCACGACATCGAGGACCCCACCTTCGATGCCACCGCGGTGGCCACCAACCCGCGAGCGCAGGTCCGGCCGATCCATCGGCCGCCGCGCATGCCGTCCGACCGCACTCCGCACTGCGCGTGGACGGTGACCATCGACGAGTCCAACCCGCAGGCGACGGGTATCCCGGCGTTGGAGGTTGTCGCACAGACCGAGGCGGCGAGATGGGAACTTGCGCCGATCGACTCCGACGCGAGTGGTCAGGCGGATTACTCCGGACCATTGCTCTCTGATGTCGATTTCGGAGCGTTCTCGCATTCGGCTCTGGTCCGCATCGCCGACGAGGTGTGTCTGCAGATGCACCTGCTGAACCTCTCCTTCGGTATCGCGGTGCGGGCCCGCGCGGGTGATAACGCCGAACTGGCGACCGCGATCGGCACCAAGCAACTCACCGGAATCGCCGGGGTGGCCGCCGAGCGCATCCGCCGGGCGCTGAAGTTGCCCGCGGACATCGCCGGCCTTACCGCGGTGCTGCGCGTGCATCCGCTGATCAATCCAGCCGGATATGTGGTGGCCGAGATCGGTGATGGCCGCCTGCATGTGCGACCATCGCCCGCCCACACTGACAGAGCCTGGATCTCGCTGTGTTCCCCGGCTTCCACCGAACCCCTGCAGGCCATCGCCACCGCCGTTGATCCACATCTGGCGCTTCGGGTCCGCGGTACCGACACCGACTGGACCGCCGAGTTCGAGCTGACCGATACCCCCAGCAAAGAGTCATCCGAGGTGGCGGTGACAAAGTTCAGCCTGGGCGCCACCTTCGAGTTCCAGCCGCGCCGCTCGCTGCCGCTGACGGTGCTGTGAACCGCGGGTTTCGCTGGTGGCTTACCGCCAACACGCGACACCGGCAGCAAACATGGCGCACACTAGGGATATGGACAACAACGGGCCGTTCGGCTTCGACCCCAACGAATTCGACCGTGTTGCGCGTGAGGCCGGGGAAGGCCTTCGTGACGCGTTCGGCCGACTCTTCACCAACTCGCCGCAGGGCGCCGGCTTCGGAATGCTGTTCGATCAGTTTGTCCGGCCCACCCCTCGCTCGCGCCCACAACCGGAGACCGCGGGAGAGGCCGGCGACGGAGTGTGGGCCATTTACATGTCCGGCGATGACGGCAAGGCCCATGTCGAGCAGGTTTACAAGACCGAACTCGACGCGCTGAGGGCCAACAAACTCAACACCGATCCGAGTCGCGGCGTGCGTTTCCTGCCCTACGGCATCGACGTCAGCGTGCTCGATGCGATATCCGGCGACGAGCATCCCGACGACGCTCAGCACGACGCCGTCGAACCGTAACTTCGGCGGGCCGGGCCGCTCAGCGACGACCGGTACCCGCGCGTAAGGTGGGAGGGCATGCAGCCCTCACCTCACGACTTGGGTGAGGGCGCGCTGCCATCGAGTGGGGTGCCGGACATGCCCGCGGAGCAGAGCGCGGCCATGTTCGATGTCTACACCCTCAAGCCGCTTCAGCGGATGTATCTCACCACCACGATGGGACGGGTCTCGCGTTCCTTCGCGCTGGTGGTCCCGTGGCTGGAGGACCCACTGCAGGACTACATCGCGACGGCGTACCTGCTGTGTCGTGTGCTCGACAACATCGAGGACTGCTCGGAGCCGCTGTCGTGGCAAACGGAGCGGTTTGCCGAATTCGCCGGTTTGCTGTCGGAGCCTGGTATCGCGCCGGGACGACTAGGACAGTGGGATGCGATGTCGTGGCCGGGGTTGTCGGCCGATGAGCGCGCGCTGATGACCGTCGATGGAGGTCTGCCGCTGTGGTTGATCTATGCCACCTTTCCGCCGCACGTTCGCGCGATCCTGCAGCAGTGGATTTCACTGATGGCCAAGGGCATGG
>SYAA01000140.1 GCA_005789055.1 Actinomycetota bacterium | reverse complement strand
TGGGCCGCACGGATCGCCAGATAGGTGACCAGGGCTCCGATGGCGGCCAGCGGCCAGCCCATCGCTATCCGGGCCACGCCGAGCCAACCGGTCCGATCCGCATCGTAGAGGTGGTGCTGCACGACGAACCGGGCGCCGAACACCAGAACCCAGGTGAGCGTCGCCGCATCGAACGCCAGCACCGCCCGACGCGACCGTCGCCAACTGCGATCGTGGCCGTTGACCCAACTCCAGACGTACCCGACGATCGGCCGGCGGATCAGCACCGACAACCCGAATACGGTCGCCCAGATCAGCGATGTCCAGATTCCCAGCAGGAAATAGCCCTTGGAGGCGCCGACCAGCCAGGCGATCAGCGCGCTGATGCCGACGCCCAGGAATCCGGCGAGGGCCGGTTTCACTGAATCACGCCGGACCAGACGCCAGATCAGGATCCCCGCGGCCACGCTGAGAGCCGCGATGAGCGCAGGCAGCAAACCGAACGCCGTCGACACCGGCACCAGGACCATCACCGGCAGGGCCGAGTAAATCAAGCCGCTGACGCCGCCCATCTGGCCGAGCAACGCCTGACCGGGGGTGCGACCGGCGTCAGTGGATGGCTCACCACCAGAGCTCTGGGACGCCACCGCACGATCGGGCGTCACCGCCGAATCACCGCTGGATCTCATAGTGCGGGTTGTAAATCGCCTTGCTCCCGTTTTCCAACATGCCCAACCGGCCGTGCACCCGAAGCGTCCGGCCACTGTCGATACCGGGAATTCGCCGCTGACCCAGCCAGACCAGCATCACCGTGTCGGTGCCGTCGAACAACTCGGCCTGCACGCCGCCGGAACAACCCTTGGCGTTGGTCTGCACGCTACGAAGGGTGCCGATCATGGTGACCTCCTGGCCACGCTGACAGTCGACGGCGCGGTTGGCCCCGGTGCTGGCGGCCATCCCGCTGAGTTCCTCGGCATCGCGCACGTCGGGGCTTTCCACCAATCGGCGGGTGAGACGGCGTACAAAACCTTCGGCCGCGGCCATGGTCACTCCTGTTGTCGCTGCCCGCGCCCGCGACTCGGACGTACGCGGGTTGTGTTGGCGCACCAGCAACGGTAGCGCTCTTGGTTCGGCAGCGCCACGAAGCCCACCCGCGGGCTGGTCACAGACTGCCCACGGGCACGATCAACCGATGGCGGTAGACCTGATCTCGGTGCCGACGGTCCTGCTGCCCGGGACGGGCTCAGACGAGGACTATCTGCAGCGTGCCTTCGCCTCCCCCCTGGAGCAGGCGGGTGCGGTCGTCGTCGCGGTCCCGCCGCAACCGGATCACCTCGTGTCGGGTTACCTGCAGGCGCTGGACGAGGCGGCGGCGGCCGGACCCATCGCCGTCGGCGGAGTCTCGATCGGCGCGGCGGTGGCGACTAAGTGGGCACTGGCCAATCCGGATCGCGTCATCGCCGTGCTCGCGGTGCTGCCGCCGTGGACCGGCCCGCCTGCCGCCGCGCCCGCGGCACTGTCCGCACGGCACACGGCCGCCCTACTGCGCCGCGACGGGCTGGCTGCCACTACCGCGGCGATGATGTCGTCGAGCCCACCGTGGCTGGCCGGCGAGCTGGCCCGCTCCTGGAGCCGGCAGTGGCCCGCGCTGCCCGATGCGATGGACGAGGCGGCGGGGTATGCGGGTCCGACCGCAGCCGAATTGGGCCGACTGGCGCCACCGATGGGCGTTGTGGGGGCATCCGATGACCCGATCCACCCGATCGCGGTCGCGCAGCAGTGGGCCGCGGCGGTGCCGCGTGCCTCGCTCGTCACGGTCACCCTCGACCTTTTCGGACCGCACCCCGCAGCACTCGGCGCCGCAGCCGTCGCGGCATTGCGGGCGATCGGCTGAACGCCGGCGCTCAGCCTCCGGTGCTGCTGGTGGTGCGAAACTGCTGGGTCGCCGACCCGGAGACTCCGCCCTCGCCGGCCGGATCGTCGGGCTGGGGTTGCTGCTGCTGCTGCGCGACCATGGCCTGCTGCGCGGCGAACATCGCCTGCTGGGCCAGCTGGGCCTGTTGGGCCTGCTGCACGGCGGCGGCGTTGAGTTGGGCGGCCAGCGGCTCGGGCAGCTGCACGGGCAGCGGGGTCCGCACCGGCAGGGGCGTGTCGCCGCGCCGGACCACGGTGTCCGCCATGGCCTCCCGGGCTTCGGCGGCCAGCGCGTCAATGGACGCGGGCAACCCGTTGACCACGCAGCGAATCATCCAGCGGTATCCGTCCACGCCGATGAAGCGCACCACACCGGCGCCGGTTCCGACCACCTCACGGCCCCAGGGCCCGTTCTGGATGGAGACTGCGGCGTTGTCGTTGCGCAACGCATCAGCCAGTTCGCCGGCGACCTCACGCCATAGCCCGGGAGTCTTTGGCGCGGCATAGGCGGCGATGGTGAATCTGCCGTTTCCGGTGACGATCCAGATCGCACTCGGGACACCCATCTGATTGAGCTCGACCTGCACCTGACCGTCGGGCTGCATCGGGATGAGCACCGACCCCAGGTCGAGCCGCGCCAAGGTCGCCTGGGCGGGGTCGTCGAAGTCCTCGATGTCGAAGGGGCCATCCGCGTCACCGGAAAGGCCCGTCACCGCAACAGTGTCGTCCACCACGTCCTCGGCTACCGACTCCACCGACTCCGCGACCTCGGCCGCCACGCTGTCGTCCCGGTCCTGGGGGTCCTGATCTCGCTTACGTCTACCGAATGCCATCACAAACTCGCATGTCCGCCGGAGGAACCGTGGCCGCCCTGGCCACGGGTGGTATCAGCTAGTCCGGCCTCATCGAACGAAGCCACCTCGACCAACTCTGGTAACTCGACTCGCTGGATCAGTAACTGCGCGATCCGGTCGCCGCGCCGGATCACGATCGGCACCGCTGGATCGAGGTTGATCAATGCCACTTTGATCTCGCCGCGATATCCGGCGTCGATGGTGCCCGGACTATTCACGATCGAAAGCCCAACGCGCGCAGCCAGACCGGAACGCGGGTGAACCAGTCCCACCATGCCGTGCGGGACGGCGACGGCGATGCCGGTGGACACCAGGCTCCGCTGTCCGGGAGCCAGTTCGATGTCTTCGGCACTGCATAGATCGACGCCCGCATCACCATCATGGGCACGGGCGGGCATCGGGAGATCGCGGTCCAGGCGAACCACCGCAAGGCTGGTGGGCACGATCCGAGAGACTACCCTTGGCCTGGTGACCGGTGCGCGCACGAGTAGGCAAACCGTTCGCTACCGCGAGCGGTTGTGGGTGCCGTGGTGGTGGTGGCTGGTGGGCTTGGTCGTGTCTGCGGTGTTCGCCACCGAGGTCAACATGGGCGTGCGCAACCTGCCGAACTGGCTGCCCTATGCGGTTCTGGCGATGGCTTCGGTCGGCGTCCTGCTGTGGCTCAGCCGCACCGAGGTGCAGGTCACGGACACCGGATCCGGGTTGGAACTGCTCGCGGACCAGGCACACCTGCCCGCCTCAGCGGTGGCGAGTTCAGCAGCGGTACCCCGATCTGCCAAGTCGGCCGCCCTGGGGCGCCAACTTGATCCGGCGGCGTTCGTGGTGCACCGCAGTTGGGTGGGCCCGATGGCGCTAGTCGTTCTCGACGATGCCGATGATCCGACGCCGTACTGGCTGGTGAGTTGCCGACATCCGGAGCGGATGCTGGCCGCGCTACGCAGCTAAGCGGGCCTAGGACTGCGCAATACCTACGTCGCGCAGTCGGTGCAGATCATCACGCCCTTCTTCTCGCTGGCCAAACGACTGCGGTGATGGACGAGAAAACAGCTGGCGCAGGTGAATTCGTCAGCCTGCTTCGGAATTACCCGGACCGACAATTCCTCACCGGACAGATCGGCGCCGGGCAGCTCAAAGGACTCGGCCGACTCCGTTTCGTCGACGTCGACGACAGCCGATTGGGCCTCGTTGCGACGTGCGGTGAGCTCTTCCAGGGAATCCTCGGAAGTCTCGTCGGTCTCGGTACGCCGTGGGGCGTCGTAATCAGTGGCCACCGTCAATCCCCTCGTCGAACCTCGACATGGCTTTGTACCAGCGTCGAACGCTTGCGCAAAGCTATTACCTCCCGTAAGCAGAGAGTTCCAGTGTGAAATGCATCACAGTCCCTGCCGAGAGCGGCCCGGGTCTGTGATGCACGCCAGAGTACCGGCGCTGACGTGCTGGCTTTACAGTGCAACACGTGGTCGCTCAACTCACCGAAGGTTCCGCCTACGGCAGGGACGGAAAACCCTTTCTCCGGCGCAACTACCGCCCCGGCATTATCGCCCTGGCTGCGCTCGTCACCCTCACCGCCGTGGTGTGGACGTTCGTGTTGACCCGGCCGGTCACCGTGGGTGAGGCCGCTGCCTGCAACGTCCCACCGGCCTCCACTGACCCGGACGCACCCCGGCTGGGCAATCGCGTTTCAGCGTCATCGATGATCGAGGTGGCGCCGGCCAAATTGGCCGAGACCAACATCCGAGTGCTGAACGCCAGCGGCCAGGGCGGCCAGGCCAGCGATGTCGCCGGCTCCCTGCGGGATCTCGGTTTCGCCGCGCCGGCGGCAGCCAATGATCCGGTCTACGCCGGCATCCGGCTGGGCTGCCAGGGCCAGATCCGCTTCGGCCCGGCTGGCCGGTCGGGCGCCGCGGCCGCGTGGCTGGTGGCCCCCTGCGTCGAGCTCTATCAGGACGACCGCAAAGACAACTCCGTGGATCTCGTGATCGGCGCCGACTTCACCGCGCTGGCCAACAGCGACGACATCGCCGCCGTGCTCGCCGGCCTGAGTCCCGGCGCCACCGAACCGGCCGACTCCGCGTTGCTGACCAAGATCCACAACGGCACCTGCTGAGCGATTCAGCGCAACGGCCCCAACCCGGCGAAGCTGTCGAGGGTTGCGATGACTTGCCCCGCTACATTCGGGGCGGCCGCCACCAACAGGCACCCGCTCGTACCCGGTTCTTCGGGGTCGGGCAAGAGTAGTTCCGCCCCTGCCTCGGAGGCGATCAGCGCACCGGCAGCCCAGTCCCACACGTTGAGGCCATGCTCGTAGTAGGCGTCGAGACGTCCCGCAGCCACCATGCACAGATCCAGTGCCGCCGAACCGATTCGCCGGATATCACGTATCACCGGGAGCATCTGCGCCAGCAGTGCCGCCTGCGCGGCACGGCGTCGCGGTTCGTAGCCGAAGCCCGTTCCCAGCAGCGTCATCGACAGGTCCGCGGCCTGGCTGCACCGCAGGCGCCGGCGGACGCCGCCAGCGACCACGTGTGCGCCCAAACCCACGCCGGCTGAGTACACGTCCCCGCTGGCGACATCCGCGACCGCCCCGGCCACCGACTGCCCATCGCGCTGGGCGGCGATCGATACGGCGTACGCGGGGATTCCGTATACGAAGTTCACCGTGCCATCGATGGGGTCGACTACCCAGCGCACCATGCCCGGATGCGCCGCCGCCCCGCCCGCTTCCTCGCCGAGGATCGGCTCGCCCGGACGCAGTCGCGCCAGCCGATCCCGGATCAACTCTTCGGTGTCGGTGTCGGCGATGGTCACCGGGTCGGTCGGGGTGGTCTTGGCACGTACGGCCGGGCTGCTCGACCCGGGCGTTCCGAAGATCTCGACACGGCGGCGACGCACCAGCTCGGCCGCCTCGGAAACTAATTGCTCAGCCACCCCGCGCAGCTCCGCGGTCAGGTCATCGTTCACGAAGTCATCGCAACACAGATCGTCGACGCTCGGGTCGTCGACGCTCGGGTCCTCGACGCTCGGGTACTCGACGCTCGGGCGACCCGCCCGATCTCTCGGTGCGCGGGCGGCCCACCCGATAGTGTCTGTTCCGGCACCAGTGCCTGATCGGGTTGATCCATCCGCCGCCAGAAGGAGCAGCAATGACCCCGACCGAAGCCGGCCCGACCAAAGCTGCCAGCACGGCGCGTCATGCGCTCGGCGTGGATGTGGGCGGCAGCGGAGTCAAGGGCGCCGTCGTCGATCTCGACACCGGGTTACTCGTCGGTGAGCGGTTTCGGCTGGACACCCCGCAGCCGGCCACACCGAAAGCCGTGACCAAAGCGGTCGCGGAGGTGGTGGACCACTTCGGCTGGGTAGGACCAGTCGGCGTCACCTATCCCGGAGTCGTGGTGGATGGCGTCGTGAAGACTGCGGCGAACGTCGACAAGTCCTGGATAGGTGCCAACGTCGCCGAACTGATGAGCGCGGCTCTCGGTGGTCGGAAGGTGACCGTCCTCAACGACGCCGACGCCGCCGGGCTTGCCGAGGCCTGTTACGGCGCGGGTCGCGACAAGCGCGGCCTGATCGTGTTGCTCACGTTCGGCACGGGTATCGGCTCCGCTGTGCTCTATGACGGCGTGCTGTTGCCCAATAGCGAGTTCGGTCATATCGAGGTCGGCGGCAAGGAGGCCGAGCACCGGGCTGCCTC
>SYAA01000139.1 GCA_005789055.1 Actinomycetota bacterium | reverse complement strand
GTTCGGTCGCCAGATCGCCGAGCACGCCGACTACGCCCGGCCCAACCTTTTCGTCAACACCCCGGACATCCTGCACGAGAGCCTGCAGCACGGCGGTCCGGGAATGTTCGCCATCCGAGCCGTGCTGGCCGCCACGATGGGAACGTCGTGGGGGGTGTACTCCGGTTACGAACTTTTCGAGAGCGCTCCGGCCCGGCCGGGAAGCGAGGAGTATCTCGACTCCGAGAAGTACCAGCTGCGGCCGCGAGACTTCGCCGAAGCCGTCGCCGAGGGCCGCTCGCTGGAGCCGTTCATCGCCAGACTCAACGAGATTCGCCGGCTCCACCCGGCCCTGTGCCAACTGCGGACCATCCGGTTCCACGCCGTCGACAATGAGGCACTCCTGGCCTATAGCAAGTTTGATCCCAACACCGGCGACACCGTGCTGGTGGTGGTCACACTCAATCCCTTCGGCGCCGAGCAGGGCACCGTCTGGCTGGACATGGGCGCCCTGGCGATGTCGCCGTGGGACCGGTTCTGGGTCCGCGACGAGATCACCGGTGACGAATATCAATGGGGGCGTGAGAATTTCGTGCGGCTGGAACCAGCCCGAGCGGTCGCCCACATCCTCAATATGCCGCCGATCCCGCCCGAGCAGCGGGCACCTCTGCTGCGCCGCGAATGAGCCCCGTCCGTCTGGCGCCGGATTCGGCGGATCTGGCGCGACTGCTCGCCGGGGTCCACCACGACCCGCACGCCATCCTGGGCGCCCACGAGGACGGCACCCGGACCGTCATCCGGGCACTGCGTCCGCATGCGACCGCGGTGAGCGTCGTGGTCGGCGGGACGCGCCACCCGATGACCCACATCGACTCCGGGGTGTACGCGGTCGAGTTGCCGTTCATCGACCTCATGGACTACCGACTCGAGGTCAGCTATCCCGGCGGCGATGGGCCTTACACCGTCGCCGACGGCTACCGGTTCCTGCCGACTCTGGGCGAGGTGGACCTGCACCTGTTCGCCGAGGGCCGCCACGAACGTCTCTGGGAGATCCTTGGCGCCCATCCGCGCAGTTTCACCACCCCCGATGGCGTGGTCGACGGGATGTCCTTCGCGGTGTGGGCCCCGAATGCCAAGGGGGTGAACCTGATCGGTGAGTTCAACGGCTGGGACGGCTATGACGCCCCCATGCGGGTACTGGGCTCCTCGGGGGTCTGGGAGTTGTTCTGGCCGGGCTTCGCCGCCGACGGGCTGTACAAGTTCCGAGTGCACGGTGCAGACGGATCGGTGACGGACCGGGCCGACCCGATGGCGTTCGCCACCGAAGTGCCGCCACACACCGCCTCGAAGGTGTTCGTGTCGGATTACTCCTGGCGCGACGCGCAGTGGATGGCCGCGCGTGCCGGTTCGAACCCGGTGTTCGAACCGATGAGTACCTACGAGGTGCACCTGGGCTCGTGGCGGCCCGGACTGAGCTACCGCGAGTTGGCCGAACAGCTCACCGACTATGTGGTCGCCCAGGGGTTCACCCACGTCGAACTGCTTCCGGTAGCCGAGCATCCGTTCGGCGGATCGTGGGGCTATCAAGTGACGTCCTACTACGCGCCGACGTCACGGTTCGGCACCCCTGACGATTTTCGGTTCCTGGTCGATGCCCTGCACGGAGCCGGGATCGGGGTGATCGTTGATTGGGTTCCGGCGCACTTCCCCAAGGATGCCTGGGCACTGGGTCGCTTCGACGGCACCGCTCTCTACGAGCACTCCGACCCGCGCCGCGGCGAGCAACTCGATTGGGGCACCTACGTATTCGACTTCGGCCGCCCCGAGGTGCGCAACTTCCTGGTAGCCAACGCGCTGTACTGGCTCGGCGAATTTCACATCGACGGACTACGCGTCGACGCGGTGGCTTCGATGCTCTACCTGGACTACTCGCGTCCGGCCGGTGGCTGGACAGCGAACGCCTACGGTGGCCGGGAGAACCTTGAGGCCGTGCAGTTCCTCCAGGAGATGAACGCCACCGTGCACAAGATGTCGCCGGGGGTGGTCACCATCGCCGAGGAGTCCACCTCCTGGCCGGGCGTGACGAGGCCGACAAACCTCGGCGGTCTGGGCTTTTCCATGAAGTGGAACATGGGCTGGATGAACGACACCCTCGACTAAATGAGCCGCGATCCGATCTATCGCAGCTACCACCACCACGAGATGACGTTCTCCATGCTGTACGCGTTCAGCGAAAACTACGTACTACCGATCAGCCACGATGAGGTGGTGCACGGCAAGGGCACACTGTGGTCCCGGATGCCCGGCAACGACCACGTCAAAGCCGCCGGCCTGCGGGCACTGCTGGCCTACCAGTGGGCCCACCCCGGTAAGAAGCTGTTATTCATGGGCCAGGAGTTCGGCCAGCGCGCCGAGTGGTCGGAGGAACGCGGCCTGGATTGGTACCAACTCGACGAGCACGGCTTCTCCGGTGGCATTCAGCGTTTCACCGCCGACGTCAACGCGGTCTATCGCAGCCGTCCGGCACTGTGGAGCCAGGACTCCCGGCCGGAGGGCTACTCCTGGATCGACGCCAACGACTCGGCGAGCAATGTGTTGAGCTTTCTGCGCTGGGGTGCCGACGGTTCGGTGCTGGCGTGCGTGTTCAACTTCGCCGGCGCCGAGCACGGCGGCTACCGCCTCGGACTGCCCCGTGCCGGCACCTGGCGCGAGGTGCTCAACAGCGACGCGACGGTCTACAACGGGTCGGGTATCGGCAACCTCGGCACCGTCGAGGCCGAGGCGAAACCCTGGCACGGCCGACCAGCCTCGGCCCGGCTGGTACTACCGCCGATGTCGGCGGTCTGGCTCGAGCCCGCCTGACTCAGGTCTGCCTGGAGCCCTACTGGCTCAATACAGCGCGTTGGCCAGGTCACGGCGCCCGGCGATCACCTCGGGATCAGCCGGGTCGAAAAGTTCGAACAACTCGATCAGACGCGTGCGCACCCGGGTGCGCTCATCGCCGGAGGTGCGCTTGATCAACCCGATCAACCGGGTGAACGCGGCGGCGACGTCCTGACTGAGGATCTGTGCATCGGCGGCGGCGAGGGCCGCGTCGATGTCATCCGGCGCCGCGTCGGCGACCGCGACGGCGTCCGACGCCACTCCTGCGGCCCGCTGCAGGAAAGTGATCTGACGCAACGCGCCCCTGGCCTCTGCGTGGTTCGGATCGGTGCCGAGTATCGCCTGATACGCCGTCGACGCAGCAGCGAAGTCGCCGCTGTCGAGCAGTTGCCGGGCTGCGTCCAGTGCGGGGTCGGCGGGTTGATCTTCGGATCCGGTCTCGCCGCCCAGCTTTCCCGCGGTCGCGGCGAGCAGGGAGTCCACCCAGCGCCGCAAGTGCTCGGGTGGCTGCGCGCCTTCGAAGCTCGCCAACGGCTGCCCGCCGGCCAGTGCCACCACCGTCGGCACCGCCTCGACACCGAACATCGCGGCCACCCGCGGCGCGGTGTCGACGTTCACCGTGGCCAGCGACCACGTGCCACCATCGGCAACGCACAGCGCCGCCAGTGCGTCCGCGAGTTGAATGCAGACGTCGCTGCGCGGCGACCACAGCAGAACGACGACCGGGATCTCTCCGGAGCGCCGGAGGACCTCGGCTTCAAAATTGGCCTCGGTCACCTCTACGGCGCCGGGAATCCCTCCGGCGGCGCCACCTGCTGAACCCTGCGCGCGCTGCTTGAGAACGGAGAGGTCGACGGCACCGGTCATCACCGGCGACGTTCCCGGACGAGGACGAGTCACAGCCAAGAGTCTGTCATGTCGGTGCCGCGCGGTAGCCACCGTGTCGAGGTAGAATCACGCCCACACGTAGCAAGTGAAACGGAGCAATGATGAGCAGGTTCGCAGCCACGCTGCTGGCGGCAATGGCGGCAGGTTCGATCATCGGGGCATCGGTGGCCCAAGCCGACGATCGTGGACCGGGCGGTCCCGGTGGCGTCGGTGTGGGGCCGGTGGGTCCCTACGGTGTCGGTGGCCTCGGTCCGGTCGCGGGCCCGGTGGGCCCGGTCGGCGTCGGCGGCGTGGTGGGCCCGGTCGGGGTGAATCCGATCCTTGGCCCGGTCGGACCGGTAGGCGTCGGGGGCGTCCTCGGCCCTGTCGGGGTGGACCCCGTCGTGGACGCGGCCGTCCGCTATGCCATTCCTTATGGCTACCCGCTGGTGCCCGCGTTCCCCGGTGAGCTTCCGTGCTACACCCCCGACGGGCAGCCCTACTTCACCCCGTACCTGGAGCCCTGCCTGTGCTTCGCCCCCACCGGGGACGTCATCCCCTGCTGATCGGGCTCGGAGCCCATCAGGCGGTATGACGAACGTCACACGGTATCCGTTTCGATCCCGTAGCAAACTTCACGCGCTCCTGCGCATCGGTTGATCATGCGCCCCTGCGCATCGGTTAACCGGTGCGCAGGATCAGCGCGTCGCCCTGGCCGCCGGCCCCGCACAGCGCGGCCACCGCGTAGCCGGATCCGCGGCGGGACAGTTCCAGTGCGGCGTGCAGGGTGATCCGCGCCCCCGACATTCCGATCGGATGACCCACCGCGATGGCGCCGCCGCTGCGGTTGACCTTCTGCGGATCGACGCCCAGTTCTCGGGTCGAGGCCAGGGCTACCGCTGCGAAGGCTTCGTTGATCTCGATGACGTCCAACTGATCGGTCGAGATTCCTTCCCGCGCGATGGCCTTCTTGATGGCGTTGGCCGGCTGTGACTGCAGGGTGGAGTCCGGCCCGGCCACTACCCCATGCGCGCCGATCTCGCACAGCCATGTCAGGCCGAGGTCCTGTGCCTTTGCCTTGTTCATCACCACCACGGCGCAGCCTCCGTCGGAGATCTGCGACGCCGAACCAGCCGTGATGGTGCCGTCCTTGCGGAACGCCGGTTTGAGAGTGGCGAGCGACTCGGCGGTGGTGTTGGCCCGAATGCCCTCATCCTCGGTGAACTCGATCGGATCACCTTTGCGCTGAGGGATTTTCACTGACACGACCTCGTCGGCGAACAAGCCGTCCTTCCACGCCGCAGCCGCCTTGCGATGCGATGCGGCCGCAAGCTCATCCTGCTCAAGTCGGGTGAACTGGTCGGTGTCGTTGCGCAGTTCGGTCAGGGCACCCATCGGCTGATCGGTGAACACGTCGTGCAACCCGTCGTAGGCCATGTGGTCGAGCATGACCACGTCGCCGTACTTGTGGCCGGCTCTGCTGTCCATCAGCAGATGCGGGGCCCTCGACATGGACTCCTGACCGCCGGCGACGACAACATCAAACTCGCCGGCCCGGATGAGTTGATCTGCCAGTGCGATGGAGTCGATGCCGGACAGACACATCTTGTTGATGGTCAGCGCGGGCACGTCCCAGCCGATCCCGGCGGCCACCGCCGCCTGCCGAGCCGGCATCTGCCCCGCGCCCGCGGTCAGTACCTGTCCCATGATCACGTACTCGACCATCGCCGCCGGCACGCCCGCTTTCTCCAGTGCCGCGCGGATGGCGACGGCCCCCAGATCGCTTCCGGAGAAATCCTTGAGCGACCCCATCAACCGGCCGATGGGTGTCCGTGCTCCAGCAACGATCACCGAGGTCGTCATTTGTGCCTCCGGGGCGGTTGGTTCCGGGCCGATCTCGCCGACCCGCTACTGGTGTTTGCGGCCCTCAGGTTACCGTTGGGCCATGACCACCGAGCACCTAGATGCCCGCCCATTGCTGGCGAGCGCCCTGGTGACCGCGATCGATCACGTCGGCGTTGCGGTACCAGACCTCGATGAGGCCATCGCGTGGTACCACGACGTCCTGGGGATGATCGTGGTGCACGAGGAGGTCAACACCGACCAGGGCGTACGCGAGGCGATGCTCGCGGTTCGCGGGGCGCCGGCCGGCAGTTCCCAGCTTCAGTTGATGGCACCCTTGGACGACACCTGCACGATCGCCAAGTTCCTCGACAAACGCGGTCCGGGCCTCCAGCAGTTGGCCTGCCGGGTCAGCGACCTCGACGCCCTTTCCGAAAGCCTTCGCGACAAAGGCGTGCGACTGCTCTACAACGAGCCTCGGCGCGGTACGGCGAACTCCCGGATCAACTTCATCCATCCCAAGGACGCCGGTGGCGTGCTCGTGGAACTCGTGGAGCCGGCCCAGCACTAGGCCTTTAGGACCACTTGCGGGTGGGTCCGCGATTGGCCCGATTAGCCCAGCATGCGGTGTGCCAGTGCCTGCGGTCATCGCCGTCCGGATCGTCGATTCGCAGGACCACCACGTGCGCCGTCCCGGGCCGGATCTCATGGTCACAGCCCGGGCACCGATACGTCTTGACGGCGCGGTACCCCGGTACCGGACGGACTTCATACTCGTGGCCATCCGCGCCTGCTTCCACCCGACGCGGCGACGCTATCGGTGGCGGCCCGGCCCCGGGCCGCCGTTCTGATCGTCGCCGGGGTGCCATCAGAACAGCCGGAATTCGTCGCTGTCCAAACCACGCATCACGTCGTAGTCGAGAGTCAGACAACGGATCCCGCGATCGGTAGCCAGCGTTCGGGCCTGTGGCTTGATTTGTTGGGCGGCAAAGACGCCGGCAACCGGCGCCAGCAGGCTGTCCCGGTTGAGCAGTTCCAGGTAGCGGGTCAGTTGCTCCACGCCGTCGATCTCGCCGCGACGTTTGATCTCGACCGCCACCGAGCGCCCCTCGGCGTCGCGGCACAGAATGTCGACTGGACCGATTGCGGTCATGTACTCGCGCCGCACCAGGGTGTAGCCCTCGCCGAGTAGCTCGATGTGTTCAGCCAACAGTTCCTGCAGGTGCGCCTCGACACCGTCCTTGACCAATCCCGGGTCAACACCCAGTTCGTGGCTCGAGTCGTGCTCGATCTCTTCGATAGTGATTCGCAACTGCTCCCCCGACTTGTTCTCGACGACCCAGATCGGTTGCTCACCGTCAGCGCACTCGGTGAGCTGACAGGGCGGACTCATCCAGTTCAGCGGCTTGTAAGCGCGGTCGTCGGCGTGGATGCTGACCGAGCCATCGGCCTTGATGAGCAGCAGCCGACGAGCCGAGGGGAGGTGGGCGGTGAGCCGGCCGAGGTAGTCCACCCGACATTGGGCGATCACGAGTCGCACCGGATCAGCTTAGGGTGTCGCCGACGAATTAGGCTGACGCCACCATGACGTCCACACCGAGCGTCGCACAGCGACTAGGCCGCGTTCTGGAACGGCTCACCCGACAGAGCGGACGGCTGTCCCGAACGCCGGCCTACGGATCACTCCTTCTGGGCCGGGCCTCTGAGGGCGCCGCCCCGCGCCGACTGAGGATCCAGATCATTCTCACCGCTTTCATCGTGGCGGTGAACATGATCGGAATCGCGCTCACTCTTCTTCTGGTGGTGATCGCCTTCCCGGAGCCAAGTGTCTTCGACGACGTACCGCGGTGGCTGCCGTTCATCGTCACGCCCGGCTATATCGTCGCGGCGGTGGCTTTCGGCACCTGGTGGATCCACTACCGGACCCTGAAAGATCTGCGATGGGCGATCGAGGCCCGCACCCCCACCCCTGCCGACCAGCGCAGCGCATTCATGACGCCGTGGCGAATTGCTATGGCGCACTTGGTGTTATGGGGAACCGCCGCAGTCCTTTTGTCAGTGCTCTTTGGCCGCTACGATACCGATTTCATTCCCCGACTGGCCCTGACGGTGGGTTTCTGCGGTGTGGTGGTGGCCACCACCTGCTACCTGTCTGCGGAGTTCGCGTTGCGCCCGGTCGCGGCGCAGGCTTTGGCCATCGGGCCACCGCCACGTCGCCTCGCGCCCGGAATCATGGGCCGAACCCTGACGGTGTGGATGCTGTGTTCGGGTATGCCGATGATCGGCATCGGCCTGATCGCCCTGTTCTCACTGCTGCTGCGCAACCTCACCCAGCGCCAACTCGAGGTAGCGATCCTCATCACTTCTGCAGCCAGCCTCATCGTCGGATTCCTCTTGACGTGGATCCTGGCGTGGTTGACAACAACCCCGGTACGGGTGGTGCGGGCGGCGTTGCAGCGGGTCGAGGAGGGTGACCTCGATGCCAGCGTGGTGGTGTTCGACGGCACCGAACTCGGTGAACTTCAGCGCGGATTCAACTCGATGGCAGCGGGCCTGCGCGAGCGCGAACAGGTGCGTGACCTGTTCGGCAAGCATGTGGGGCGCGAGGTTGCGGCTGCGGCCGAGCAGCAGCGGCCCACCCTGGGCGGAGAGGTACGCCACGTCGCGGTCGTCTTCGTCGACGTGGTCGGATCGACCAAGCTGGTCAGCACCAGACCGCCGATGGAGGTTGTCGACCTGCTCAACCGCTTCTTCGCGGTGATCGTCGAGGAGGTCGACCGCCACCACGGAATTGTGAACAAGTTCGAGGGCGACGCCGCGCTCGCGGTCTTCGGCGCGCCGGTAACCCTGGATAACCCAGAGAATGACGCGCTGGCGGCCGTCCGGGCGATCGCGCGACGGTTGACCCGCGAGGTGCCCGAGTGCCCGGCCCGGATCGGGGTGGCAGCTGGTCAGGTGGTGGCCGGCAATATCGGCGCAAACGAGCGATTCGAGTACACGGTGATCGGCGAGCCGGTCAACGAGGCGGCCCGGCTGGCCGAGCTGGCACGTTCCGAGCCGAGTCGGGCGCTGGCGTCCGCGACGACGGTCACGGCCGCCTCAGAGACCGAGCAACGGTTCTGGCGCCTCGGCAGGCCGGTTCGATTGCGCGGCTACGAGGAACGGGTCCGGATCGCCAGCCTATTGGGTGGCGGCTGACCCGCTGCAGACCTGTTGTCCCTGTGTCGTTGTTGCCCCTGTGTCGTTGTTGCCCCTGTGTCGTTGTTGCCCCTGTGTCATCGTTGCCCCTGTGTCATCGTTGTCTGATGCCCTTCGCGCATCGGAACGTGCACTACCGGACTATGCCCAGCCCCATCGGTGAGCTGACGCTGGCCGGAATCGGCTCGACCCTGACGCACCTGCTGATGTCCGATCAGGCGCATTCCCCGGACCGCGCGGGGTGGGAGCCCGCCGGCCCGGACGCCTTCGCCGACGTGGTGGCGCAACTCGAGGCCTACTTCGCCGGTGAACTCACCGCGTTCGACGTTGATCTGGAACTGACGGGCACCGAGTTCCAGCGTCGGGTGTGGGCGGCATTGCAGACAATTCCCTACGGCGAGACGCGTTCGTACGGCCAGATCGCCGAACAAATCGATTCGCCGGCCGCGTCCCGTGCAGTGGGGATGGCCAATGGCCGTAATCCGATCGGCATTATCGTTCCGTGTCACCGGGTTATCGGATCGTCGGGCGGCCTCACCGGATATGGCGGCGGCATCGAACGCAAACGCACACTGCTGGAATTGGAAATGACGGCGTTATTCAATTGACAATGCAATAGGAAACACCCCCCGATTTCTCGGGGGGTGTTCCTTAATGTGTGTTCGGCGGTGTCCTACTTTTCCACCCTCTTGGGTTGTATCATCGGCGCTGGCTGGCTTAGCTTCCGGGTTCGGGATGGGACCGGGCGTTTCCCTGCCGCTATGGCCGCCGTAACTCTATTCAGATGTGTTTTCATCTGGGAGTGTTTGGTGGTGGGGGTGCGGTGTTATTCCGCGCGGATTCGTGGTTGCGAGTTTGTGTGTAAGTTTTCGGCCGGTTAGTGCCAGTTCCCTGCGCACATTACTGTGCTTATAGGTCTGGTCTATCAATCCCGTGTTCTGCGGGGGGCCTTATCCCACTTAATGGGTGAGAAGCCTGGTCTTGGAGAAGGTTTCCCGCTTAGATGCTTTCAGC
>SYAA01000138.1 GCA_005789055.1 Actinomycetota bacterium | reverse complement strand
CGACTCGGTGGCGGTGGTGGTGCGGCAGTTGACCGAGCACGTCCAAGGCGACGTCGCACTGATCGGCAGACTCAAGGAGGCCGGCGTCGTTCCCAATGCCAGGGTGCTGGTGCAGACCAGCGTGGGCGGCGATGTCACGATTATGGTCACCGGACACGCCAACGTCGAACTCCCGCACGAGATGGCGCACGCCGTGAAGGTCGAGAAGGTCTGAGTCCGTCGCGGCCTTTGGTCACACCGCACGCCGGCCTAACCCGCGTCGCGGCGGCAACCTGACACCCAGCCGCTTGGCAAGGCGATACCCGGTCCCGGCCAGCTCGCGGATCTGCTCCGGCCGCATACCCGACTGCAAAGCGGTGTCGAGCATCCCGGCCATCCGGTGGTTGGGATCGCTGCGCAGCGCGGCCTCCAACGACAACCCTGCTAAGGGCCCGTCGCCGCGGGCGTACGCCGAGAATGCCAGTAACACAAGCACTTCCACCCGCCATGGGTCCGGCAGAGTGCGCGCCAGAGTGGCCCACAGCGCCTCCACGGCACCGGCGTCCGCGCCGACTGCCAATGCGTACAACGTGTCGCGGACAGCGACGTCGTTGAGCCCGCAGGCCAACGCCGCGAGCTCGTCGTCCGCTGGTTGCACACCGTCGCGTACCCGGGTGGCCACGGCCATCACGGTCTCGACATCGCGCCGACCGCAGCCATCCGGATCGGCCTGCCAGTCGGCGTGCCGACGAGCAGCCCTGGTCCGGATCGGCTCGACCAGGGCGGCTGCCCGATCCGGGTCGGCGACCGCGATGACGGCCTGGAGATCGGCGCGCCGCCGATAGAGTCGCCGGCCGTCCAGGACTGCCGCTGCGGCCAGCGGTGAGGCGGACGGATCCTCGACGTCGCCGTGCGCGCCGCAGCCGTCGACGCAGCACCACCTGCCACCGGATTCGACCCGGTCGACCACGTGAGCGGCATACAGTCCGACATCGACCTTCGCCAACGCTTCGGTCAGTGCGTCACAGAGCCTTTGGTGATCGGCGTTACACATCGGGCACTGCGCGCCGTCCTCGTCGACGATTACCGCAACTACGGTGTCGGCACCGGACGTCGCGGCGATCCCGGCCAGGCGGGTGATGTTCTCGATCAGATCGGCGGCCAGGTCTGCGCGCATCACCGCCCCCATCCGACCCCCCTCGAGGGACACCAGGACTAGGGATTTCTCGGGGACAAAGCCGAGAACGGCGGGCAAGGCGGCGATCAGGGAGCCGGGGCGGTCGAAGCGAAATTCCGGGTTTTGCGTGGTCATTCCCCGACGTTGTCAAGGGCGACCGTCAGAGTCGTCACAGCGGGGTGAGCGGATCGCGCCTGCTGTGGAACAAATCACGACTGTGGATCGAATGGGAACGGACGCCACCGTCGGCGCGTTATCTACCACGTAGAGCAGTGCCGTCCGGTAGAGCAGGGGCCATCCGGGCGAGCAGGGGCAACCCGTTAAAGCAGGGCAACGTAGCGTGGAGGAAGCGAGGAGGTCACCCATGTCCGACGAGCACGGCCACGATCATCGTCCCGAGCGGATGTATGAACTTGAGGTGCCGTCTCCGCAGCTGTCGTCGTCCGACGGCCGCGGACCGGTGTTGATTCACGCTCTGGAGGGTTTCTCCGACGCCGGCCACGCCATTCGGCTGGCCGCTGCCCATCTGCAGAGCGTCCTCGACACCGAATTGGTGGCCTCGTTCGCCATCGACGACCTGCTGGACTACCGCTCCCGAAGGCCCTTGATGACCTTCAAGACCGACCACTTCACCGCCTACGAGGAACCCCAACTCAACCTCTACGCGATGCGCGACAGCCTGGGAACGCCATTCCTGCTGCTGGCCGGCCTGGAGCCGGATTTACAGTGGGAGCGGTTCGTTGGCGCGGTCCGGCTGCTGGCCGAACGCCTGGGGGTCCGGCAGACCATCGGTATGGGCGCCATTCCGATGGCCGTCCCCCACACCAGGCCGGTGACGCTGACTGCGCACTCCAACAACCGCGAACTGATCGCCGAGCATCAACCGTGGGTTGGTGAGGTTCAAGTGCCCAGCAGCGTCTCGAATCTGCTGGAGTACCGGATGGCGCAACACGGTCATGACGCGGTGGGCTTCACCGTCCACATTCCGCACTACCTGGCCCAGACCGACTACCCGGCCGGAGCCGAAAAATTGCTCGAACAGGTCGGAAAATCGGCATCCCTACAGTTTCCGTTGGCCGCCCTCGGTGAGGCCGCAGAGACGGTCCAGAGCAAAATCGACGAGCAGGTCGAGGCCTCCCCGGAGGTGGCCCAGGTGGTCGATGCTTTGGAGCATCAATACGACGCTTTCGTCGCCGCGCAGGAGAATCGGTCCTTACTGGCCCGTGACGAGGATCTGCCCAGCGGAGAGGAACTAGGGGCGGAGTTCGAGCGCTTTCTGGCTCAACGCGACGAGGACCTCAGAGACGGCTCACCCGACTGACGATCCTGGCGGTGGGTGCGCAACGCCTCTATCTCGCGCTCGAAGTCGGCGGCCGAGGTAAATGAACGGTAAACCGATGCAAATCTCAGATATGCCACCTCGTCAAGTTCCCGCAGTGGGCCCAGAATCGCCAGGCCGACCTCATTGCTGGGAACCTCGGGAGAACCGGCGGCGCGCACCGCGTCCTCGACCTGTTGGGCAAGAAGATTGAGGGCGTCGTCGTCGACATCGCGGCCCTGACATGCACGGCGAACACCGCTGATCACCTTCTCACGACTGAAGGGTTCGGTGACCCCGCTTCGCTTGACCACGGCCAACACGGCCGTCTCGACGGTGGTGAATCTGCGACCGCATTCCGGGCACGACCGGCGGCGGCGGATCGCCTGGCCCTCGTCAGCCTCCCGGGAGTCCACGACCCGGGAGTCGGGATGGCGGCAGAACGGACAGTGCATAGCCGCTCCTCTGCTCCCGCCGCACACCATCGTGCGCACCGACAGCGAGCCTACCCCGCTACCGCTCACCCGACCGGAGCGATGAGCGTCTGACCGGCGTCAACCGCCGCCGAGTGGAGCTTGTTGAGGTCCCGGATCCGCTCGGCAACCTCCACGGCCGATGCTCCAGGAGCCACCCTTTCAGCCAGTTGCTGCAGCGTTTCGCCGGCCTGAACCTGAACCACGGCCAACTGATCCGGGGGGCGCACAGCCGCTGCGGCCCGCTCACCGCTGAACTGGGCCAGCGATCCGAGCCAGAGTGTGATCAGCGCGGCCAGCCCCGCCAATGAGATGGTCACCGCATTGCTGACCGGTCGACGCGGGTGCGGAGCGCGGGAGACCGCGACACCGGTGCCGCGATAGTGCAGCGCTGCACCGGCCGGCCGAACCGGCAGCGCCGCACGAGCCGGCCGAGCCGGCAGCGGAGAACCAGCCGGCCGAGCCGGCAGCGGAGAACCAGCCGGCCGGTGGGACCGAGCCCGCACCGGGGCTCTGCCAGCGGTTCGGCCGGGCCTCGGGCAGTCCGCGAACCACTCCACCGTCTGCCGATCATCGATGACTGTCATGCTGACTCCTTCCGCGATTATTCGCTCTGATGTTCGAACTGTACTCGATCACATGTTCGATTTCCGAACATTTGAGCGAGCGTGTCCGACGATAAATCAGGCCACCGACAAAACCGCCGGGCCGCGCCACGGGACTGACGCGACACGCCGCTGTCGAACACATGTTTGATAATGTCGGTGCGGCCCATTAGATTCGCGGTCATGAAAGACAGCACTGAAACTCCGGGCAGCACGCCCGTGCGCCGCGCCGCGACCGGCCTCACCGAGCGCCAACGGACCATTCTCGAAGTCATCCGCGCCTCGGTTACCGGCCGCGGCTATCCCCCGAGTATCCGCG
This sequence comes from Actinomycetota bacterium, assembly GCA_005789055.1. GTDB lineage: Bacteria > Actinomycetota > Actinomycetes > Mycobacteriales > Mycobacteriaceae > Mycobacterium. The sequence goes on along the minus strand of SYAA01000138.1, from coordinate 6,794 downwards.
AAATCGGTGACGCCGTCGGCCTCACGTCCACCTCATCGGTGGCGCACCAGTTGCGCACCCTGGAACGCAAGGGCTACCTGCGCCGCGACCCCAATCGGCCACGCGCGGTTGACGTGCGCGGCATTGAAGACAGTGCCATGCCGCCGGTCACCGACGTCCAAGGGTCGGACGCACTGCCCGAACCCGCCTTCATTCCAGTCCTCGGCCGGATCGCCGCAGGTGGACCGATCCTCGCCGAAGAAGCTGTCGAGGACGTCTTCCCCCTGCCGAGGGCTCTCGTCGGGGAAGGATCGCTGTTCCTGCTGAAAGTGGTCGGTGAGTCCATGGTCGACGCCGCGATCTGCGATGGCGACTGGGTCGTGATTCGTCAGCAGAACGTCGCCGACAACGGCGACATCGTCGCTGCGATGATCGACGGCGAGGCGACGGTCAAGACCTTCAAACGCACTGCCGGCCAGGTGTGGCTGATGCCGCACAACCCCGCCTTTGACCCGATTCCGGGCAACGAAGCTGCCGTGTTGGGCAAAGTCGTCACCGTCATCCGCAAGATCTGACGCGGAAGACGAGGTCGGTCCTACCCGAGACTTATTCGGGGGCTTTGAGGAATCCGTTGGCCTGAGCCAGTTCCTCGCTGGCGAACCACACCTCTGGGAGGGTGTTGTCGTACAACGCCGAATCCGGCGTGTAGTACAGACCCGAGTGGGTGTTGCCCTTGATCCAGTAGCCCTCAGGCGCTTGATACGGGTCGGCTAGGGGCAGGTGAATCGCCGGGCGCCACGGCTCCGGGTCAGGCCGTTCAACGTCGGTTTCGACCGCGATGAACTCAACGGAGGCCTCGTCCGCCTCGACGGTCCATTCCGGCGGCTCCGGTGCGGCGCGCCGATGCCTGGGCCAGCCGACCTCATCGAGATCGAGTTGCCACATCGACGACGCGCCGTCGGACCCGAAGGTGGAATGCCGCCCGGAATCGACAGGAACGTCGTCCTCCCAGGCCTCAACCGCGCCAAACTGCTCGGTCGCGTCGAACCCCTCCAGTTCGGCCTCGGTGGGGATGCGGGTCGGCGCGGTGTCGATGGCGTCCTCGTCGTTGTCGAACCCGGCGGCGTCCGCTGGCGCCGACCAGTTGAACGTGGAGTCGCGCCCGGAATCCGGACGTGCCCCGGGCCATGGATCATCATCGGCGCCGACGGAAAAGAACCCGTCATCGGTATCCGGATCAACGACCGCGGACTTCCGGAGCGACCATGCCGCAAGCGATCCAAGCAGCAGCACCAGCGGAATCAGCAGCAGCCACCACGAACTCCAGCCGCGCTTGCCGGCGGTGTCGCCGGACGTCGGCCCGGTGGGAGCCTGCGCCACCGCGTCGGGCAGTTCAAGTCCGGACAGTGTCGATGCAAGATCCGCCGGGGACGTACTGAACTTCCCGGTGGCCTGGTTCCAGGTGATTTCGCCGCCGCTGAAGTTCTGGGTGATCTCATCACCGGAGACGGTCTGCGCACCCGTCGGAACGCCCAGGGTGCCGGTGGCACCGCCGAGTTCGGCCCACGCGGCGTTGATCGCCCCACGGACGACGATCGCGCCCGTGTCGGGCGTCCAGAAGATGACCGGCATATCGGGTGCGCTGAAGGAACTGGTGCGACCGTTGGGTACGCCGCCGTCGGACTCGGTTCCCACCGGATAACCCAAATCGCCGGTGGGTCCCCCCTCGGACTCGTATTTCGACAAGATAGCGCCGGTCACCGCGTGGGCGCCGGTCTGAGGCGAGTAGAAGACCTTGCCGCCGGCATAGCCCTGAGCTGCACCATTGTCCCCGATCACCGACGGCGGTCCCTGCCGCGCCCCGAGTGGGCCGCCCAGACCACCACTGGCCCGCCAGGCCAGGTTCATCAACGTGATGGGGTCGGAGGGAACTTCCAGGCCAGCAAGGCTCTCGGCGAGTTCGGCGGGTACTGAGGTGAAGGTCTGGGTGGCGAGATTCCACGTCAGTTCGCCCCCGGTGAACCTCTGGCTCACCAAGTCGCCGTCGTAGCGCTCGTCTTCAACGGGGACGCCCAGAGTTCCCGCCGAACCGCCCAACTTGTCCCAGCCCGCGTTGATAGCACCGCGCACCGCCCAGGCGCCGGTCTCCGGCGTCCAGAACACCGCGGGTTTGTCGCTGGCGCTGAACGTGCTCACCCGGCTATCCGGGCCTACCAGGCCCGGGACCTCGTCGATCGTCGGGAAGCCCAGGTCGCTGTCGGCCGGGCCGCCGAGGGACTCGTACTTGTCCAGGATCGCGCCGGCGATCAGGTGGGCTCCGGTGTCCGGGGTGAAGAAGATCTTTCCGTCGGTGAACTTCTGGCCGTAGCCCTCACCAACCTCATAGACGTCGCCATCCTGGCTGCCCACCACTGATCCGGAGCCGCCGGCAGCCGTCCAGGCCGCGCCGATCGCGTCAGCGGCGTCACTCTCGGGTGTGGCCAACGCGAGTGGAGCCACCAGCACCGCCGCCGCAGCGGTTGCGGCCACGCCCAGCGCGATGCGCCGGGTGGTCGACCTGAGCCCAATTCCAAGCCGCTTCATCCACTGTCTCCCGCGTTCGATAACGAAGTATCTATCTGGTCAATTGCGCTTAACGGTCGCATATATCCGCGCCAGCTAATCACGACACGCGGTGACTTCAGCTGACGGAATTCAAATCGAGATCGAAAACGAATTGATCCGAAATATCCGGAATCGGTCTAATCAGCAGTGGGAACGGCCTGCATCGACCGTCACGTCCGGGCGACTAAAGGCCCAGACTGCGCCCGACGATCTCCTTCATGATTTCGGTGGTGCCGCCGTAAATGGTCTGCACACGGGCGTCCAGGAATGCCTTCGCCACACTGTATTCGCGCATGTAGCCGTAGCCGCCGTGCAATTGCAGGCAACGATCCACCAGGCGGACCTGGGCCTCCGTCGTCCACCATTTGGCCATTGCGGCCTGCTCCGCGGTCAGCTTGCCGTCGAGGTGCAGTCGGATGAACTCGTCGACCATGATCCGCACCGCGGTGGCTTCGGTCGACAGCTCGGCGAGAAGAAATCGACTGTTCTGGAAGGAACCGATCGGCTTGCCGAACGCCTTGCGATCCTTGACGTAGGCAATGGTCTCCTCAAGCACCGACTCCATTGCGGCAGCCGCCATCACGGCCAGCGAAATACGCTCCTGCGGCAGGTTCTGCATGAGATAGATGAAGCCCATGCCTTCCTCGCCGATCAGGTTCTCAACGGGCACCCGCACGTCGGTGAACGACAGTTCCGCGGTGTCCTGAGCGTCGAGGCCGATCTTGTCCAGATTCCGGCCGCGCTCGAACCCGGCCATCCCGCGTTCGACGGCCAGCAACGAGAACCCCTGCGCGCCCTTGTCGGGATTGGTTTGGGCGACCACCAGAACCAGGTCGGCGTTGATCCCGTTGGTGATGAACGTCTTGGACCCGTTGAGGATGTAGTGATCACCCTCCTTGACCGCGCGAGTCTTGATGCCCTGCAGATCGCTGCCGGTACCCGGTTCGGTCATGGCGATGGCCGTGATCATCTCCCCCGTGCTGAACTGCGGCAGCCACCGTTCCTTCTGCTCTCTGGTGGTCAATTCGAGCAGATAGGGCGCGACGACGTCGTTGTGCAGGGAGAATCCGACGCCGCTGTACCCACCGGCGACCGTCTCCTCACAAACGATGGTGTTGTACCGGAAGTCCGGGTTACCGCCGCCGCCGTACTCCTCCGGCACCGCCATGCTCAGGAAGCCCTGCTTGCCGGCCTCCAGCCACACTCCGCGGTCGACAATCTTGTCCTTCTCCCACTGGTCGTGGTACGGCGCGACGTGCTTGTCGAGGAATGCGCGGTAGGACTCCCGGAACAACTCGTGCTCGGGTTCGAAGAGTGTGCGGGAGTAGTTGACGGCCTTGCCCATGGTTGACCTCCGGGACGGTGCGTTGACACGTGGCTACCAGGATAGACCAACCGGATGGTTGGGCGCTAAAGCCACCGCCGGCGGCGGTCATCGACCAAGGCAGAGGGGTTAGCCCGTTGCATAGGGCCGCAGACTCGCGGCAAGCGCGGCCGGGACACGCGCTTTCACCCGGGTGCCCTGCTCGGTGTGTTCGGTGGCATCGACCCGGCCGTCGTTGTGCAACCGGGCGACCAGATCGCCGCGGCCATACGGAATGGTCACGTCGACCGTTGTTTCGCGGGGTTCGACCAACTCGCCCAGTCGGGTGCGCAGACGGTCCAGCCCCTCGCCGGTATGGGCCGAGACGAACACTGCGCCCGGTAACGCCCGGCGTAACTGTGCAAGTGTTAGATCGTCTGCGGCATCAATCTTGTTGACCACCAACAATTCTGGGGCAGGTGCGGCGTGGTGATCGTTCTGCACCTCACGGATGACCGTGTGCACCGCCTCGATTTGGGCGATCGGATTGACATCGGATCCATCAACGACGTGGACCAGCAGATCGGCGTCGACGACTTCCTCCAGGGTGGAGCGAAACGCCTCAATGAGTTGAGTGGGAAGGTGCCGCACGAAACCAACGGTGTCGGTCAGGACCACCGGTCGGCCGTCGTCGAATTGTCCCCGGCGGGTGGTGGGCTCGAGCGTGGCGAACAGGGCGTTCTCCACCAGCACGCCAGCCCCGGTCAGAGCGTTGAGCAGGCTGGACTTACCGGCGTTGGTATAACCGACAATCGCAATAGAGGGCACGTCGCTTCCTAGCCGCTTGCTGCGCCGGGTGTCGCGGGCCTGTTTCATTTCCTTGATCTCGCGGCGCAGGCGCGACATCCGCTCCCGGATCCGGCGCCGGTCGGTCTCAATCTTGGTCTCTCCGGGACCGCGGGTGCCGACGCCGCCGCCACTGCCCCCGGCACCACCGCCTTGGCGCGACATCGACTCACCCCAGCCGCGCAGTCGCGGCAACATGTATTGCATCTGAGCCAACTCCACCTGAGCCTTGCCCTCACGGCTGGTGGCGTGCTGGGCGAAGATGTCCAGGATCAACGCGGTGCGATCAACGACTTTGACCTTGACGACTTTTTCCAGGGCGTTGAGCTGAGCCGGGCTCAGTTCGCCATCGCAGATGACGGTGTCGGCATGAGTCGCGGTGACGATCTCGCGCAGTTCGGCGGCCTTGCCGGAACCGATGTAGGTGGCCGGGTCGGGCTTGTCTCGGCGCTGGATGATGCCCTCAAGCACCTCCGAGCCGGCAGTCTCGGCCAGGGCGGCGAGTTCGGCGAGGCTGGCGTCGGCGTCAGCGGCGCTGCCCTGGGTCCATACGCCCACCAGGACCACCCGCTCCAGCCGCAACTGGCGGTACTCGACTTCGGAGACGTCGGCGAGTTCGGTGGACAGCCCCGCCACCCGACGTAATGCGACGCGGTCCTCTAGCGCCAGTTCACCGACGCTCGGCTCGGCGCCGGAGGCGGTCGCATCGAAATCAGCCATAGAACATCGATGGTGTCACGGTCGGGCGAGGTCGCGCATCCGAATACCGGTCGAACCCCACCGGGTCAGCGTTGCGCGGCCCACCAGGCGTCGGCGAGTTCGCCGCGGGCGACCAGCACCGACGGCCCCCGAAGCAGGCTCGTGGTGTCGGTGATCTCGACACTGACCTGGCCGCCGGGAACGCGGACCCGCAGCGTGCCGGTCCTTTCACCCTGATGTATCAGGGCGGCGAGCGTGGCCGCGACTGTTCCGGTGCCACACGATCGGGTCTCTCCGACACCCCGTTCGTGCACTCGCATCGACACCGCGCCGCTCACCGGTGCGGTCAGCACCTCGACATTGACACCGTCGGGGAACTGGGCGCGATCGAACGAGACGGCAGCGCCGACATCGAGTGCGGCCAGTTCGTCGTCGGTGAGCGCAGGATCCAGACACGCGAGATGGGGGTTGCCGACATCGACGGCAATGCCGGAGAAGGATCGCCCGCCGACGGTTGCGGCGCCGGCACCCAGCAAGCTGGCCCTGCCCATGTCGACGCTGATGTCGGCCGTGACGTCATCGGCGCGGTGCACGATCACTTCCCGGGGCCCGGCCAGCGAACCGATCACGAACTCCTCGCGTGCCTCCATTCCGCTTGACCGGAGGTAGTGCGCGAACACCCGCATCCCGTTGCCGCACATCTGCGCTGTCGAGCCGTCGGCGTTGCGGTAGTCCATGAACCAGTCCCCCGGACCGACACCTGCGGGCAGTCGGTCCAGCACACCGGCGGCGACGGCGGCCTCCGCGGTGGTCACCCGCAGCACCCCGTCAGCACCGAGACCGCGGTGACGATCACACAGTGCAGCCACTGTCTTCGGAGCCAAGTTGAGCCGGGCCGGCAAGTCGGCCAGCACCACGAAATCGTTCTCGGTGCCGTGGCCCTTGGCGAAAATCACCTGCTCAGGATACGTGACGCCAGTGCGCGACCGCGGCCTCGAGCAGACCGGTCGTCGATCCGTCGAGCCAGCGGATGCGCGCATCGCGCCGGAACCAGGATCGTTGCCGACGCACATAGCGGCGGGTACCGGTGAACGTCGACTCGCGGGCACGGTCGATATCGGCGGCGGTCGCGCCGGCGTCGAGGGCCTCGATCACCTGCGCATAGCCCAGTGCGCGCGCAGCGGTCACGCCATCGCGCAGACCGCGGTCTAACAGCATGCTCACTTCCCCGACTAGTCCGGCGTCGAACATGGCATCGGTGCGTGCCCGGAGTCTGACGTCGAGAGTCGCTGTGTCCCAGTCCAGTCCGATGATCATGGTGTCCCAGCGCGGCTCACCGATACGTGGCGCCGAGGCGGCGAAT
>SYAA01000016.1 GCA_005789055.1 Actinomycetota bacterium | reverse complement strand
TGATTGACGTACATGGTTGGGTAAGGGCCGCGGATGAAGGGCGGCTCACCGGGAAAGCTGTCCAGCGGATAGCCCGCGGCCACCGCCGCGTCCCGATCGGCACCGGTGAAGAGTGGCTTCACCACAATGTTCTCGGGCGTATGCCAGTCCAATTGCTCCGCCGAGTAGCCGTGGGCCGCAGCCGCGGACGCGATGAGTTCAGTGGCTGCGGTCTGGGTCGGCGCCGCGGCGGTGCGTTCGCCCGTTAGTGGAATGTCAGCGAAGCTGGGTATGCCCCCGTCGATGGCAACGCGGGGAGTGATCATCCCCGTCATGCGTCCAATCCGTCCAGCAACACCGAAAGCGCCTTCACCACATCAATTTTGGCGTTCAGGTAGTCGTCAGGCCGCGACCCTTTCGGGGCGCTCTCAATCGCCGCCTTCGACCCTGCCAGGTAAACCTGCCGGACTCCGGCGGCGCGGGCCGCATCGACGATCTCGGCTGCCTCGGTGCCGTACCGGGCATCGCTGCCGCAGATCACCACGACGGCGGCACCGCAGTCGCGCACTGCATCAGCGACACCTCCGGGTTCGACGGTACCGGGATTCACCGCCTCGATTCCGCCGGCTGCCAACAGGTTCACCACGAACGAAGTCCTGACGTTGTTCTCGGCTAGTGGGCCCAGAGGCAGTAGTAGCACCCGAGGACGTTCGCCGGTGCGTCGGTGCTGCGCATCGGAACGATCGCGGAGTTCCTCGAATGCCGCCGCGTTGCGCCACAGCCGGTCCGGCGGATCCGGTGGCCGCGGCAATGGCTCGGTCAACTCTGGGAACTCGCTGACGCCGGTGACGGCCGTTCGCCGGTGCGCGATATCGTCAGCCCGCCGAACCCGAATCTTGTCGAGTTGCTCGATGACGTGTTCGCGGGCCTGCCGGAAACCACCACGGGCCTCGATCTCCTGAAAATACGACCAGGCCTGGGCGGCAAGGGTTTCGGTGAGTCGCTCGACGTACCACGAACCGCCCGCAGGGTCCATGACACGGCCGATATGGGACTCCTCTAGAAGCAGCAACTGGGTGTTGCGTGCGATCCGCCTCGCGAAGTCGACGGTGACGCCGGGATAACCGTCCGGGATCGCCGCATCGAACGGCAGCACCTGCACCGTGTCGGCACCTCCGACACCGGCGCCGAATGCGGCGACCGTGGTGCGAACCATGTTCACCCAGGGATCGCGCCGGGTCATCATCGTTTGCGAGGTGACGGCATGCAGGCGTGCCGCGCCGTCGTCGGGGTGGCCCAGCACGTCGGCCACCCGCGCCCAGAGTTGCCGGGCCGCGCGGAATTTCGCGATGGTCATGAACTGGTCCGCGTCGGCGACCAGCCGGAAACTGATCCCGCGCATCGCGTCGGCGACACTGATCCCGGCATCGGTCTGCAGCCGCAGATAATCAGTCGCCGCGGCGATAGCACCGGCCAGTTCCCAGGCTGCGCAGGCCCCGCGAGCGTTAAACGCCGTCCCGTCGATGGTGATGGTCCGCAGGCCGCGGTTGCCGGCCACCGCTGCCGCCACCGCGATGACATCGTCCACGCTCGGGGCGACGCGTCCGCTCAGTGGTGCGGTCAACGGATCAGCACCCAGGTCGATCGAAACTGTCGTGCTCGCGCCGGATGCGGCCACGATTTCCAGCATGGCCTCGGCGGCGGCGCGGAAGTCCGAACTGGCGTCGATCAGTATCGGGGCCAACTCGAGATAAACACCCGCAAGCCAGGTTCCGAGGTCTGCGGGTGCCACACCGCCGTCACCAACCCGGACCACCAGAGCGCTAACGCCCTCAACGAGTGCGTCGAGCACGGCGGCGTTGCCCTCGACGGGCGAACCCGAGAAACCCGCAGCCGGGAATTGCTCGGCCACCTGCCATCCCGTCAAAACATCGCGGTGGCGATCTGCGCCCCGGACATAGGGCCAGTCGCCCGGGAGGGGATGCTCCGGCAGCGCGTCCAGAGCGGTGTAGAGCGCATGGATCGGGAAACCCTCGTAGGTCGGCGAATCCAACGCCTTCTCGGCGGGACTGTCCACGCCCCCACCTCGACGACCGCTCCCGGCCATCACGCGGGCGACGGCATCGCGCCACCGGGCGCGTGCCTCTTCCAGTTCCACGGACACCGGCGGCTCCTGTTGTCGAGAGGCAGCCCGCGCCGCCTAGTCTCAGGCTAAATGATCGCCGCACCCGCGGCGTCGCCGTGTCGGACCCTAGCCGCCGAGCCGTAACCTTGACAGACGTGACTACCGGCGGCCTGAGCGCGCTGCGCAGCGTGGGCGCAGCGTTGGCCGTGACCGCCGGGCAGATGAGTCGCACCCGGATCCTGATCACCGTCATCGCGATGGCGACCCTCATCGCCGTGGTGGTTCTGGTACCGCTGCCCAACGCGGTACAGATGCGGGACTGGGCCACCTCGGTCGGCCCCTGGTTCCCGCTGGCCTTCCTGGGCGCTCATGTTGTCGTCACGGTTCTCCCGTTTCCGCGGACGGCCTTCACCCTGGCGGCCGGACTGTTGTTCGGGCCGGCACTGGGAATCACGATCGCCGTCACGGCCAGCACCTTGAGTGCGTTGACCGCACTGCTGCTCGTCCGGGCCCTGGGCTGGCGTCTCGACGCGGTCCTGCACCATCCCGGTGTCGAGGCACTCGATGCCCGGCTGCGTTCCCGTGGGTGGCCGGCTGTGCTGTCGATGCGGTTGATTCCGGCGGTGCCGTTCTCGGTGTTGAACTATGCCGCCGGCGCTTCGGCCGTGCGGGTGGTGCCCTATCTGGCGGCCACCATGGTGGGGCTGTTGCCGGGTACCTCGGCTGTCGTCATCCTCGGCGACGCGCTGACCGGACGCGTCAGCCCCCTGCTGATCCTCGTCTCAGCGTGCACGGCCACGCTCGGTATCGGTGGACTGGCGTATGAGAGACACCGTTACCGGCGAGAGCGCGAGCGGTGACTGCTCAGAGCAGCCCGAAGTGAAGGTCCGCATCCGGGATATCGCAGCGGTCGCGCAGAACGGCTCCCGGGTTCTTGATGGCGACGATCTCGGCCTGGGTCTGCGGGTTGGCAGTCAGGTAATCGTCAATCATGTTTCGTCGCTGCGCATCGGGCATGCCATTCGTGCTGCTCAAGAAAGCGTTCACATCGGGGTGAGTGAACAGGTAACCGGCCATCGCGGTGGTCATCTGGGCCTCCACAGCCATGATGTCGGCGGCCGTGCAACCGGGGCCGTCATAGGCGACCGCGGGTGCCGCAACCCCGACAAGGACGCCGCCAGCGCCAATGATCGACGCCGCAGTGCGACGCGCCAGCAATGTCAGTGTCGTGGGGGTGAGTGTCATAGGGCTCCCTGGGTCGGTGACTCGTAGATTCTAGGCCAGCGCCCGGCGATCCTCCACTCGCGGCGAGCGGGCACGTCACGGTAGTCTCAGCACAACCCTAACGTGAGGACACTGAACACATGAAGCGATCACGACAATCCCTGGCTCTGCTCGCCGGCGGCGTCGCCACGGCGGCCGCCCTGTTCGGCGCGCCGATCGCGGCCGCCGAAGAGTATGGCGGCGGCGGTGCCAACAACCCACTGCTGCCGGGTTGCGAGGGTGAGGGCGGTGGCGGCGCCACCGGCGGGCAGACCACCGACTGCGCGAGCCCGGGCAAGTCCCAGATCACCGCCACACCCAACGACATCGGCCTCGTCGACGCAGAAATCGACAACCCGGGCTGGGGCGGCTTCGGCGGCTGGTAAGCGCGACCGAGCGTTACTCCCCCGGGGGAGCCTGAATCGGCTCGGGGGTCCGCG
>SYAA01000137.1 GCA_005789055.1 Actinomycetota bacterium | reverse complement strand
GAACTCCTCCTGAATGCCCTCTTTGCCTTCGATGAATTGAATGTCATCGACGAGTAGTACGTCGATCTCGCGGTAACTGCGCTTGAACGCGACCCTTCGGTCATCACGCAGTGAGTTGATGAAGTCGTTGGTGAATTCCTCGGTCGACACGTATTTCACCCGCATGCCGGGAAATAGTCGCTGGGCATAGTTGCCGGCGGCATGTAGCAGATGGGTCTTACCCAGCCCCGATTCTCCCCAGATGAACAGGGGGTTGTACGCCCGCGCGGGAGCCTCAGAGATGGCTAGCGCGGCCGCATGGGCAAACCGGTTCGACGAGCCGATGATGAAGGTATCGAAGGTGTAGCGGCGATTGAGACTGGTCTCGGCGGCTGCGTCCGCTGCACTGCCGGTTGGCCGCTCGGTGAAGTAACCGGGCCAGCTCTCATGGGCGCTGGCCAGGGCCTCGTGGTCGTCATCGACTTCGTCTGCTTCTGCCGCGCCGTCGGCGCGGGCGTCCTCGCCGGAACCGTCAGGGCCCGCTTCGATCCGCACGCCAAGCTCGATTCGCTGCCCAAGGCGTCGGCTGAGGGCGTCGATGATCGGTATCCGCAGGTGCCGCTCAATTTCGTTCTGGACAAAGGGACTCGGAACGGAGAGGAGGGCGAATCCCTCGGCGATGGTGAGCGGCTGGACGAGCTTGAGCCAGGCACGTTGCTGGGGCGTTAGAGGGGGATCAAGGACGGACACCGGGTGGTCGGCGGTCGCCTCGCCGCCGGGCCCTGCGTCACCGTTCAGCTCGGAGACCACTGAGCGCCAGACTGCGGTGAAATCTTGCGAGGGGTCTTCTGCCATCGGCGGTTCCCCCTGACCTCATGTCGTACGCCGAGCACTTACGCCCACCGAAACTGTCCACATGGTTATCCACAGGTGTGCACAGGATGGGGGCCTTGTCGCCGCAGCCTATTAGCGTTAGTTGTCCGGTGGCAGGGAATTCACCGAATGGTTGCTCGGGATTGTCCTGCCCAGCGAGAAGCTAACAGGTTTCGCCACCGGTGCCAACCGCTGGGAGCCATGTGAGTGAACTGCCAATGGGGGGTTGGGCCGCCCGTGGTTTGACCTGCGGAAGTGATCTCAGTACCCTCAAAGGGCCGCCAGTTATCGGGGGCACGGCAGCGACCGGTTAGCCGGGTGCGCGCCGGTACGAGCAATACTTGGTCAAAGCGGTTGCGCCCCAGATGGTGCCATGGAGCACCGGGCAGAACAGCTATTCGTGATGAGGAGAAAAGGCCGTGGCCAAGGGCAAACGGACGTTCCAGCCGAACAATCGCCGGCGGGCCAGGGTTCATGGTTTCCGCCTGCGGATGCGAACCCGAGCGGGCCGGGCGATTGTGACTGCGCGGCGCCGCAAAGGCCGCGGCTCGCTGACTGCCTGAATTCAAGGCGACGCGGAGTGCTCCCGGCCCGAAACCGGATGACGCGGTCTACGGAGTTCGATCTCGCTGTGCGACACGGCGTGCGGGCACCGCAGCGGTCCCTTGTCGTGCATGCCCGCCGATGCGACGACGGGTTGCTGGCCGGCTCGCCCCGGGTCGGTCTCATTGTCGCGAAATCTGTTGGTGGCTCGGTAGATCGGCATCGGGTAGCGCGACGGCTTCGGCACGCCGCGAGCGGTCTCCTCGCCGAGTTGGGTCCGGCCGACCGGGTTGTCATCCGCGCCCTTCCGGCCAGCCGCACCACCCCATTTTCTGCTCTTGAGCAGCAGTTATTCGCTGGAGTCCGACGAGCTCAGCAGCTTCTGAACGGACGCCGATGATAGTCCTGAGCCTCCGTCGAGTATCCGCTCCCAACGCTGCGGTGCGGATGGTTGTCACCGCCATCGAGATGTACCGCCACATGGTGTCGCCGCTGCGCCCTGCGTCCTGCCGTTTTATGCCGACGTGCAGCCAATACGCGGTGGAGGCCCTCACCGAGTACGGCCTGCTGCGTGGCGCGTGGTTGACACTGCGGCGACTGGGTCGATGCGGGCCGTGGTGTGCCGGCGGCTGGGATCCGATACCCGAGCGCGGGTCCGATGAAGGCTCACAACCCGAGGTCAGGAGCATGAATGTTTAACTGGTTCAGCCTCGATTACATCTACTACCCGGTGTCGGGGATTATGTGGTTGTGGTACAAGCTGTTCGCGGCCGTCCTGGGGCCGGAGAACTTCTTCGCCTGGGCGCTGACGGTGATGTTCCTGGTGTTCACCCTGCGGGCGTTGCTCTACAAGCCGTTCGTCCGTCAGATTCGGACCACCCGCCAGATGCAGGAACTGCAACCACAAATCAAAGCGCTTCAGAAGAAGTACGGCAAAGACCGCCAGCGGATGGCTCTGGAGATGCAGAAGCTTCAACGCGAGCACGGGTTTAATCCGATCCTGGGCTGCCTCCCGATGCTCGCGCAGGTCCCGGTTTTCCTCGGTCTCTATCACGTTTTGATGTCGTTCAACCGCACCCAGACCGGCTTCGGCAGGTTGGGTTTGTCGGTCGAGGAGAACCGCTCGCTGGGTAACTATTTCTTCAACGCCGAGGACGTCGGCCACTTTTTGGATGCCAACCTCTTTGGCGCGCCCATCGGCGCGGCGATCACCCAGCAGCATGGTCTCGCGGCTTACACGGTCTTCAGCAGGCCGGCCGTTGCCGCAGTCGCGGTACCGCTGATGATCCTCGCCGGCATCGCGACGTACTTCAACAGCCGGGCCTCTATCGCGCGGCAGAGTCCGGAAGCGGCCGCCAATCCGCAGACCGCAATGATGAACAAGCTCGCCCTGTACGTGTTTCCCCTCGGCGTCGTCGTGGGCGGACCGTTTCTGCCGATCGCGATCATCATCTACTGGGTGTCCAACAACATCTGGACCTTCGGCCAGCAGCATCTCGTGTTCGGGAAGATCGAGAAAGAAGAAGAGGCCCAAAAGCAGGAGGAGTTGGTCCGGCGCTCAGCCAATGCACCAGCTCCGGGGGCCAAGCCGCAGAAAGGCCGCAAGGGCGTTCCCGCGGAGGTGCCGGAGCTTTCCGGCGACGATCAGATCGCCGAATTCACAAAAGCCACAGGGGATTCCAACTCCACGACCAGCACCGCGGCTAAGTCCACGAGCGCCAACGGTGCCGCCAAGTCGGGGACCAACGGCGCCCAGGCCCCGAGTGGAACGCCCCGCCCCGGTGCGCGGCCGAAAAAACGCAAACGTCAACGCTGACCCGGATCATGTTCGGGCGGGAGAAGGAGTGTGTGTATGACTGAGACTGATACCCATGACGTGGGGGACGTGGCAACACAGGATGCCGCCGAGGCAGCGATCAGCGACGCGGCGGACGTTCCGGCGTCGTCAAGAACTGGCGACCGCGAGGATCGATTAGTCGCCGAGGGCGAGATCGCCGGCGATTACCTTGAGGAGTTCCTCGACCTCTTGGATTTCGACGGGGACATCGATCTCGACGTCGAGGGTGACCGCGCGATGGTGAGTATCGACGGTGGAGAGGACCTGACGAAGTTGGTCGGCCGTCGTGGCGAGGTGCTGGACGCCCTGCAGGAACTGACGCGCCTGGCGGTTCATCAGAAGACGGGGGAGCGCAGCAGGCTGATGCTCGACGTCGCGGGCTGGCGCCGCCGCCGCCGCGAGGAACTCACCGCGATGGGCGACAAAGTGGCGCGGCGGGTGCTCGCGAGCGGCCAACGGGAGGAGCTCGCACCCATGACACCCTTCGAGCGCAAGATCGTCCACGACGCGATCGCGGCGGTCCCCGGCACCCGCAGCGAGAGCGAGGGAGTCGAACCTTCTCGCCGCGTGGTCGTGCTGAAGACCGGGGATGCCGACGCCACCGGGCCGGCGGCGACCGACTGAAGTTACAGTGCTGTAGTTCGGCCGCGCCGAGGGGATGTTTCACGTGAAACATCCCGGTGCCCCCGCACCGCCGCCGGTCGCAGCGGAACTCTTCGGAACGCGCCTCGATCTGGCGCGCGGGTATGCCGATTTACTGGTGGGGCCGGGTGTCGAACGCGGCCTTCTCGGGCCCCGTGAGATCGAGCGCATCTGGGAACGGCACATCCTCAACAGCGTCGTGGTCAGCGAACTCATCGGGACGGGCGCGCAGGTGGTGGATATCGGCAGTGGCGCGGGCCTGCCGGGCCTGCCGTTAGCAATTGCGCGGCCCGACCTGACGGTCACACTGGTGGAGCCCCTGCTGCGGCGCGCGGACTTCCTCGCGGAGGCCGTCGAGGCGTTAGGGCTACCGGTTCACGTGGTGCGGGGCCGCGCAGAGGAGGCGGCGGTTCGATCCCAGTGCGCCGGCGCCGACTCCGTGGTGTCCCGCGCGGTTGCGGACCTTGAGAAGCTCGCCCGGTGGGGTCTGCCACTGCTACGGCCGGGTGGTCGGATGCTGGCCATTAAGGGGGAGCGCGCGGCGGCGGAGGTCACCGAATATCGTCGGCAGATGGCCGCGTTAGGCGCGACCGCGGTCGAGGTGGTGAGATGTGGAGTGGGCCGGTTGGATGCGCCAACCACGGTGGTGGCGGCGACCCGCGGGGAGCGTCCGCCGCCAGCCGGGAAACGGTCGGCGCGCAAGCCGGAGAGGAGAGGCCAGTGAGCGATGTTTCACGTGAAACACCGGGCGACGACGACCCCGGTGGTCAACCGTGGACGGTAGGCGGTGACGGCGACACACCGATCGGAGCGGCGGCCGAGCGGGCGATGCAGGTGCTCCACACCGCGACCCGCCAGTTGCCGAGGCCCACCCGCCGGAGGGTTTTCACCGTTGCCAACCAGAAGGGTGGCGTTGGGAAGACGACGACGGCGGTGAACCTCGCAGCCGCCCTCGCGGTTCAGGGGTTGAAGACGCTCGTCATCGACCTAGATCCTCAGGGCAACGCCAGTACCGCCCTGGGGATCGCAGATCGGCACTCCGGAACGCCGTCGTCGTACGAGGTGCTATTGGGCGAGATTCCACTCCATTCGGCAATACGGCAGAGCCCGCACAGCGAAAGGCTTTTTTGTGTGCCGGCCACGATCGACCTGGCCGGAGCGGAGATTGAACTTGTCAGCATGGTCGCCCGGGAGAACCGCCTGCGGACTGCACTTCTGGATCTAGAGGGGACAGACTTCGACTACGTGTTCATCGACTGCCCGCCCTCGCTCGGGCTGTTGACCCTCAACGCACTGGTCGCCGCCCCGGAGGTGCTGATCCCCATTCAGTGCGAGTATTACGCGCTGGAGGGGGTTTCCCAGCTGATGAAGAACATCGAGATGGTCAAGGCGCACCTCAATCCGGGACTGGAAGTGAGCACTGTGGTCCTGACCATGCACGACGGCCGTACTAAACTCGCCGACCAGGTCGCCGGCGAGGTCCGACGATACTTCGGCGATAAGGTTTTGCGCAGCGTCATCCCACGCAGCGTCAAGGTGTCCGAAGCGCCCGGATACAGCATGACGATCATCGATTACGACCCGGGTTCGCGGGGCGCCATGAGTTATCTCGACGCCAGCCGCGAGCTGGCGTTCCGGCCGTCCCCGGGGCCGATTAACAGGGAGGCACAGCCATGACAAAGCCATCACGCCGCAAGGGGGGCCTCGGCCGCGGATTGGCGTCGCTGATTCCCACCGGCCCTGCCGATGGCGGTCCTCGATTGGGTGAGGCTGCCGCAGATGTCGTGATCGGTGGCACGGCGGGCGAGGTCGTGGTCGCCGGGGGGGACTACTACCGGGAGATCGACCCGGCCGCCATCGTCCCCAACCCGCGCCAGCCACGTCAGGTCTTCGACGAGGAGGCGCTTGCCGAGCTTGTGCATTCGATCCGTGAGTTCGGCCTGATGCAGCCGATCGTGGTGCGAGAGGTTGCCTCTGATTCCGACGGCACCCACTACCAGCTTGTGATGGGGGAGCGCCGCTGGCGGGCCTCTCAGCAGGCCGGCCTGACGGCGATTCCGGCGATCATCCGTG
>SYAA01000136.1 GCA_005789055.1 Actinomycetota bacterium | reverse complement strand
GGTGCCAGCGGCTCGGGCTACGGCCACTACGACCACGTGCATATCACCACCATCGGCGGCGGGTACCCGACCGGTGGCGAAGACTATCCGGTCGGCTGAGTCATCGCTGGCGCAGCACCCTTGCCAAACCCTCGTTGACCGCCTTCAGCGCGGTGACCCGGGCGAGCCGTTTGTCGTTGGCCGCAATCACGTGCCACGGTGCTGAATCCGATGTGGTGCGCAGAATTGTCTGGTCGACGGCTTTGACGTAGTCGTCCCACCGCTCGCGGTTGCGGTAGTCCTCCTCGGTGATCTTGTGTGCTTTGTACGCGGTCTGCTCACGCGCAGTGAATCGCGCGAGCTGTTCCTCCGGGGATATGTGCAACCAGAACTTCGCCACGTAGTACCCGCGTTCGACAAGCTGGCTCTCGAAGTCGTTGATCTCGTCGTAGGCACGCTGCCACTCGGCCCGGGCAGCGAAGCCCTCCACTCGCTCCACCAGCACTCGTCCGTACCAGGTGCGGTCGAAGATCACGACCTTGCCGGCCGGCGGTAGATCTCGCCAAAAACGCCAGAGGTAGTGGTATTTGCGCTCCTCTTCAGTGGGTGCGGCCACCGGGATCACCCGGTAGTCGCCGGCCTCCATCGCGCCGGTGATACGCCGGATGAGGCCGCCCTTGCCGGCGGCGTCCCACCCTTCGAAGGCCAGGACGGTACCCACGCCGCGCTCGCGCGCCTCGATCGCTAGTCGGTGCAGTCGGGCCTGCTGTTTGGCAAGCTTTTCGCGGTAGGAATCCTTATCCAGCGTGCGGGACAGGTCGGCGCCGGAGAGCACGTCGGAGGCGGCGTCGATGTCCCCGAACACCAATTCGGCCACCGACAGCCCGGGAGGCCTGGACTCCTCAGCCAGGCGAGTGGTGAGCGCCGCCAGGATCGTTCGGGCGACGGTCAGATCGCGATAGTGCGAATCGGTGGACTCCACGATGGTCCACGGCGCACCCGGGCCACTGGTCTCGCGCAGGATGCGTTCGGCGATCGGCAATACCGGCCCGAGTGAATCCAGTGCGGCCCAGTCGCGCTGATCCACCTGCCAACCTGACTCCGGGTGCTTCTCGGCCTTCTTCAATTTCTTCTTCTGCACCTTCGCCGGGGTGTGCAGGAAGAACTTCAGGATCAGCGCGCCGTCGGCGACCAGTGCATGCTGCATGCCGGCGACATGCCGCAGCCAGAGGGAGAACTCGGGTTCATCGATCTCACCCTCGGCGCGCAGGCTGGCAGCGCGCATCAGACCGCCAACGAAAAACGCCGCCCGGCCCTTCGGCGGTAGCGATCGCCACAGCCGCCAGAGTTGCGGGCGCCGATACTCCTCATCGGTGGGGTCGGCGAACACCCGGGTGTCGGCATAGCGGGAGTCCATCCACTCATTGAGGCGGTTGACCAACGCATTGGCCGCTAGGCGGTCGTCGCCGGCGATCCAGATGACCACTGGGAAGTCGGCGTCGCGCAGGTCGTACTGGGCGTTGATCAGACCGACTCGCAGGTCGGGGATCGCCGCCTCGTACTCCGCCTTGTCGATGGTGTTTCCGACCTCGGATACCTCGAGCATGTCTGGCTCCCTCCACGAACGCGCCGAGGTCACGATCTCATCGCGGGCCTCGGCGCGAGGTGGATTCGTGCGAGTTACTCGTTATCGCCACCGGTGGCGACGGTGGCGGCCACCGTGGATACGTCCACCAGTCCGCGGGCGGCCGGCCATACCCAGTCGCGAACTTCGGGCATGTCGTCGCCGTGCTCACGGGTGTACTCCCGGGCGTGGATGCGCTTGTCCACCATCTGCTGACGGAGTGCGGCGTACCGGGAACCGAGTGCCGGCACCCGGTCGATGACGTCGATCACCAGGTGGTAGCGGTCGAGGTCGTTGAGCATCACCATGTCGAACGGGGTGGTGGTGGTGCCTTCCTCCTTGTACCCCCGGACGTGGATTCGGGCGTCGGTGCTGCGCCGATAAACCAGGCGGTGAATCAGCCACGGGTAGCCGTGGTAAGCGAAGATGACCGGCTTATCGGCAGTGAAGATCATGTCGAATTCGCGGTTGGACAAGCCGTGCGGATGCTCGCTGGAATCCTGCAGGCGCATCAGGTCCACGACATTGACAAAGCGCACTGTGCACTCCGGAATGTGTTGACGCAGAAGGTCAGCGGCGGCCAGGGCTTCCAGCGTCGGCACGTCACCCGCTGATGCCAGCACTACGTCCGGGTCGCAGCCGTACTCCTCGGTACCGGCCCACTCCCAGATGCCCACTCCACGGGTGCAGTGTGCGATCGCCTCGTCCATGGTCAGGAAGTTCGGGTGCGGCTGCTTTCCGGCGACGACGACATTGACGTACTGGCGCGAACGCAGGCAATGGTCGTAGGTGGACAGCAGGGTGTTGGCATCCGGCGGCAGATACACCCGCACCACCTCGGCGCTCTTGTTCACGACGTGATCGATGAACCCCGGGTCTTGGTGGCTGAATCCGTTGTGGTCCTGACGCCAGACATGGCTGGACAGCAGGTAGTTGAGGCTGGCGATGGGGCGGCGCCAAGGGATGTGGTTGGTGACCTTGAGCCACTTGGCGTGCTG